>DASREH010000030.1:0-58033 GCA_035652195.1 Candidatus Udaeobacter sp.
GCATCAGACAGCGATCTGGTATCTGAGCAATAACGTTTATCAGAGCGGCGGCTATGGACCGACGCTGCCGGTTGGTTGGAGCGTGACAGGAGCAGCGGATTTCAATCGCGAAGGGCATCGAGATTACCTGCTTTACAATGCAACTAGCCGGCAGACAGCGATCTGGTATTTATCGGGGCGATCATTAACTGGAGGCGCTTACGGGCCGAGTGTTCCCGCTGGTTGGGCTCTGGTAGCCACAGCGGACTTTAATAGTGACGGGTGGCCAGATTACCTGCTTTACAATGCAACTACTCGCCAGACAGCGATCTGGTATCTGAACAATAACGTTTACGTCAGCGCCGCTTACGGCCCAACCATTCCGCCCGGTTGGAGCCTGGTCGGACAATAAGCCTTTCGGCGTTCGCGTCGTCACGCTTGCCGCTGTTGCAACGTTGTTCCGGACTGGGGGGCTAATCAGTGATTTGCAGCAGCGCAACTTTGCGGGACGATACGCAATGCCGCGCGGTATTTCGAAGGACCCGAAAAATCTGCGAACTGCGACTCAGCAAAGCAGCCCGACCGCAGAGTTGAAATCAAAGTCTACGCGGCGCGGGAATACTCAGATCTCGCCACGGGTAGCACAGGTGTTTTCTGCTGGAGCTGTGTTTGTCGTCGCACTGTTGCTTTATAGCTGGACACTCGCGCCGACAGTTACCCCAACCGATAGCGGAGAGCTGATCCTAGTTGCTCAGGGACTTGGAATCGCACATCCGCCGGGAATGCCGTTATGGGTGATTCTCGCCCATCTCGCGTCCCTGGTGCCTTTCGGGAATGTGGCTCAACGAATTAATTTCTCTTCAGCCGTTTTCGCAGCACTCGCCTGCGCAATGCTAACTCTCGTCGTGGCGGAGATAGTTATTACTACGTCATATCTCGCCGCGACAAAGCGGCCGAAGAAAGGCTTCCGGAAATCTGACGAATTGCTCGTCACGGCTTCCATGGTGTCTGCCCCGGCACTCGCCGCGGGATTGCTCCTGACATTTTCCAGAACGCTTTGGTCGTATGCCACGATCGCGGAGGTTTACGCTCTCAATGCGCTGCTGATTGTCATTATTTTTTTCCTGATGCTTCGGTGGCGTCGATGCATCATCGAAGATGGAACTCAGGTCTCGTTGGCTCGTAATGCCATCGAAATCACCAGGCACGACGGTTTGCTGTATTTTGCAGCGCTGGTGTTCGGTCTGGCTCTGGGCGTGCATCATGTCACTGTTGCGCTCACTCTTCCTGCGATCGCGGTCATAGTTTTTCGAACCCAGGGCATCAAGTTCTTTTTCAGCAGGCGTTTGGTTTTTGCCGCATTGATCTCGATTGCCGCTCTCCTGGCCGTCTACGTGTATTTGCCATTTGCAGCTTCGCGCTCACCCGTCATTAACTGGGGTCATCCGCGTTCGCTGCAGGAAATATGGTGGCACATCACCGGGCGTCAGTATCAGGTCTACTTCTCATTTCGGCCGGAGATAATGGGAGATCAGCTCGTTGAATTCTGCCGGATGGCGTTACGCGAGTTCGGGTTTATGTGGCTGCCATTGTCACTTGTTCTGGCTGGTGCGGGTTTGGCTGACGCATTCAAGCGAGACCGCACTACTTTTTGGTTCCTGGTGATGATAGGGATCGCCAATTTGGCCTACGCGCTCAGTTACGAAATCGCGGAAGACAAAGACGCCTATTATCTGCCAACTTTCATCGCCATCGCTATTTCTGCCGGACTCGGCGTTCGATCGTTGCTCCGGATTTTGTGTTCCAAGCCATTGCCGCTTCTAAAGCCAATTTTGACGACGGCAATTGTCGTTTTAGTGGTGTCCACGCTCGGTCTTACGGCAAACTGGCCCTTCAACAATCGAAGGCACTACTTCATTGCGCACGATTACGTCGAAAACCTGTGGAAAACGATCGCGCCGAATGGGCTGCTACTTACGCTCGATTGGCAGGTGGTCTCGCCCATGTTTTATGCGCAGGAGATCGAACACCTGCGCCCTGACGTAAAGGTGGTAGACATTAATCTCCTGCGGCGTTCCTGGTATTTCGACTATCTGAAACATGCGTATCCAGGGTTAGTTGAGCGGTCACGCGAAAAAATCGAAGTGTTTGTAAAAAATCTAAAAGAATGGGAGCGCGACCCCGGCGCGTTTGCCAGAAGTCCGGCGCTGACTCAAAAAATCAGCGCTGCTTTTTTGGAGATGCTTCAGTCGATGGTGACAAATGAAAGCCGCGTCGCTCCCGTTTACGTGACGAATGATTTGATTTCCTCGGACTCCATTAATGGTGAGCTGACCAGATGGTTGACGCAACGATACCAGCTGGTTCCAGAGGGTCTCGTGTTTAATCTCTCGAATGGTCAGGGGTTCCATGATTCGCCTGATGTGCAGTTGCAAATTCGCGGTCTTGCAGATGGCACATTGCGATTCGAAAAGGGGGATCCTGTCATTGTGAAAGTCATACCGGCGTATGCCCGGATGTTGACCAATCGTGGACGCTATTTGGCTTTGTTTGGGCAGCATAGGCGGGCCAGCGCTGCGTTCGAACAGGCGCTGAGGCTCGATCCAAACCTGGCGTTGGCGCGGCAGGGCCTTGAGGAAAGCGCTGCGAAGGCAACTAGTCCCTGACAGACACGTATGGATCTCAATCCATCGCCTTGACGCGCAGCCCCGAGCACGCTGAGATCTTCAGGATGAGACTTGGATTTTGACAACGTCCCGGATCCCGCTAGATTTGCCGCCCGCCGCCAGGTTGGCGGCTTAATACTTTAAAGCAGGAGCCCTATGTTTCCTGAAGAGGCTGGGGCGTCAGGACTGCAAATCAACATGCAAAGAAATCGAAGCAAGCGATATCGCGCAGCAGCGCAACAGGTAGATCGGGTTAAGGCTTATAATCTCAATGAAGCCGTCTCGACGCTGAAAAAATTTCCGCCGACAAAGTTTGATCAAACTGTCACCGTATCGTTCCGGCTAGGGGTTGATCCGAAGCAATCCGATCAGATGGTGCGCGGAACGTGTCCGCTTCCTCACGGAAGTGGCAAGAAAGTCCGCGTTCTGGTTTTTGCCGAGGGAGAAGCGGCACAGGCCGCGAAGGATGCGGGCGCGGAGTTTGTTGGGATGAAAGATCTGATTCAAAAGTGCCAGGAGGGCTTTCAGGATTTTGATGTAGCTATCGCGACACCTGCCGCCATGGCAGAGGTCCGCAAGTTGGGAAAGGTACTCGGTCCGCGGGGACTGATGCCAAATCCCCGGACGGGGACGGTCACTGAGGACACGGCCAAGGCTGTGCAGGAAGTGAAAGCCGGCCGGGTGGAATTTAAGCTGGATAAAAATGGCAATGTGGCGGTGCCTGTGGGGAAATTTTCGTTCGAAGAGAATGCCCTGGTCGAAAATGGAAACGCAGTCATCGAGGCGGTTGTTCGAGCGCGTCCGGCGTCAGCTAAAGGACGGTACCTTGAAGGGGTGACGATTAGTGCGACCATGTCCCCCGGCGTTCGCGTGGATCCGGCACCGTATTTAAATGTGCAGTCTTAGACAAGCCTTACTGAAATAATGAGACCAGAAAAAACCAGCGTTGTTTCCGATCTGTCGGAGAAGTTGAAACGCTCCCCGTTTGTGTTGGTGACCGATTATCAGCGCATGAAGGTGGGTGATTTTAGCGAACTGCGAAATCGTCTGGCTCCAGCCGGTGCTGAGATGCACGTTGTTAAAAACAATTTTCTTAAACGTGCCATGAGCGACTCGGGGTTTCCCGACGCCAGCGACAATCTGAAAGGCCAGACAGCGGTTGTGACAGGTGAGAACGAAGTGGCGCCAGTCGCGAAAATTTTCAAAAGCTTCACCGCTGAGTTCAAGGTCGCGGCGTTGAAGATCGGTTTCGTTGATCGGGCCGTCCTTTCCGTCCAGGAGTTAGAACAGCTCGCGGATCTGCCGGCACGGGAAGTTTTACAGGCCCAATTACTTGGCCTGCTGTTATCTCCGGCCACGCGTTTGGTGCGCTTGCTGAATGAACCAGGCTCCGCGTTGGCACGGATACTGAACGCTAAAGCCGAAAAGGAGGGCGCGGCCGCGCAGGCGACTGCGTAAATATTTTTCCGCCCGCAATGGCGGGCCGGGAAGTGCAACAAGAACTGTCCGGACCAGTGGCTACTGGCCTTAATTTCCCGAAAGCTTTCGGGAGCGGCAATGGAGGAATAAAAATGGCAGATACAGATAAATTGGTGGAGCAACTCAGCAGCTTGTCGGTGCTGGAGATTGCAGGATTAGTTAAACAGCTGGAAGAAAAATGGGGTGTCAGCGCAGCGGCGCCGGTGGCAGTGGCTGCGGGTCCCGCCGGAGCAGGTGCCGGTGGAGCGGCAGCTCCAGCTGCAGAGGAGAAGACGACGTTTGATGTCATATTGAAGGAAATGGGCTCAAACAAGATCGCCGTCATCAAGGAAGTCCGCGGTGCGGTACCGGGGCTTGGCCTCGCGGAGGCAAAGGCGCTTGTCGAAGGCGCGCCAAAGACGATCAAAGAAGGCGTGACAAAGGAAGAGGCGGACGAGATCAAAAAGAAGATTGAGGCTGCGGGCGCAAAGGTGGAAATTAAGTAACCCGCGACTCATCAGCTTGGTTTGTTCCGCCTCAATCGATAAGGCGGCGGGTCGATGATGGAGATTTGCCGCATATTTTTCCTTGCGGAGCGGAAATTTTAAGTTAATATGCTTTCCTGGTTAGAGGCAGGCAGAAGTTATTTTTAAACCGGCGTTCAACGGCAAAGCAGAGGAAAGGCAGCAAAACGGTGGCACATTTGACAAGCCGCTGTTTTGGCTGCATTTTTGTGCCCTTCGCTCGTTGCTGAGCCCATAAAACCTTGCCCGTCTCGTCCACACTTGGGGAGTGGACGTTGCGCGGCTAACTCTTGGCTAGTGATTTATGTCGGAACGTATTTACTTTGGTAGCATCAGGGAAGGGATCGAACCGCCTAATCTGATTGAGGTTCAGGCAAACTCTTACGTCGATTTCCTTCAGAAAGACGTCCCTTTTTCCAAGCGGAAAAATCAGGGACTCCAGGCTGTTTTTAAGGAGGTCTTTCCCATCGAGAGCTATGATGAAAAGGCCGTGCTCGATTTCAGCCACTATGAGATCGGCGAGCCCAAGTTAAGCGCGTTAGAGGCACAGCGCGAAGGTCAGACTTACAGCGCACCGTTGCATGTAACATTCCAATTGCGCGAGGAGAAAGGCACCAAGGAAGAGAAAGTTTACATGGGCGAGATCCCATTGATGACTCCTCAGGGAACATTCGTTATCAACGGCGCCGAACGCGTCGTAGTCAGTCAACTTCATCGCTCTCCAGGAATCGCCTTTGAATCGACGGTTCACGTAAACGGGAAGGTGCTGTACAGTTTCCGAATCATTCCAGATCGGGGATCATGGATTGAGGTCCAATTCGATACCGCCGACCTGCTTTACATTTATCTCGACCGCCGTAAACGACGCCGGAAGTTTCTTGCTACCACATTTCTTCGCGCCCTTGGCTACGGGTCGGATGAAGACGTCATTAAACTTTTTTACAATATCGAGACTCTCAAGTTGAGCGACAAACTCGACGAAGAGAAGCTGGCCACCAAAGTGCTGACAGCGGAGATCCGCGACGGTGAAGTGACGGTTGCGCGCGCCTTCGAACCACTCACGCTGGCAACGGTCCGCCAGATCATGGCGCTTAAGATTCACGAGGTAAAGGTCATCGACATCTCCAATGACGACACCATTGTGAAGGCGCTGCGAAAAGATCCAGCCCACGATCAGGACGAAGCGCTCAAGGACATTTACCGACGGCTTCGTCCTGGCGATCCGCCAACCGTGGCTAACGCCCGTGCGTTGCTGAAAAGGCTTTTCTTTGACCCGAAGAAGTACGACCTCGGGCGTGTTGGCCGTTACAAGATCAATCAGAAGCTCGGGATCAATGTCGATGCCACTGAGCGCATCCTAACGGATAAAGATTTTATCGCCGCGATTAAGTACCTCATCAATTTGCGACGGGGAGAAGGCACCCTTGACGACATCGATCATCTGGGTAGCCGGCGCGTGCGCACGGTAGGTGAGCTGTTGGCGAATCAGTGCCGGGTCGGCCTCGCTCGGACTGAACGCCTGGTCAAGGAGCGCATGACTCTGTTTGACATCAATGTGGATGGCATGACGCCACAGAAATTGATCAATCCAAAGGCGTTGAGCGCGGTGATTCGCGACTTCTTCGGGCGGTCACAGTTGTCGCAATTCATGGATCAAACGAATCCACTTGCAGAATTAACCCATAAGCGGCGGTTATCGGCACTTGGGCCAGGTGGTCTCAGCCGTGAGCGCGCAGGCTTCGAAGTGCGCGACGTTCACCCGTCGCACTACGGACGCATCTGTCCGATCGAGACGCCGGAAGGTCCAAACATCGGTCTGATCAGCTCGATGAGCACGTTTGCCCGAATCAACGAGTTTGGCTTTATCGAAACGCCATACCGCAAAGTGGAGAAGGGGCGGGTGACGGACGAGATCGAGTATCTCACCGCCGATCGTGAGGAAAATTTCCTGGTTGCGCAGGCCAACGCGCCGATTGACGCAAAGGGGCATTTCACCGGCGAGAAAGTGTCGGTACGCTATCGCGGCGACTTTCTCGAAGTGGACCCTGCCAAGGTGAATTACATGGACGTCTCACCGAAACAACTTGTGTCGGTCGCGGCAGGTCTCATTCCGTTTCTCGAACACGACGATGCGAACCGCGCCCTTATGGGTTCGAACATGCAACGCCAGGGCGTTCCGCTGGTCGTTTCCGAAGCGCCGCTTGTTGGCACGGGCTTGGAAGAGAAAGTTGCGCGAGACTCTCACGCCGTTGTTCTGGCAACCGATAGCGGCAAGGTCGCTTCGGTTACGGCGGAACAAATTATCGTCACCAAAGACGGCCATGTTCCGGAAAGCAAAAAGAAGCTAAAGACGGACCCTGAAGCTGGGATTCACGTTTATGAGCTTCGCAAGTTTATGCGATCGAACGCCGGCACTTGTGTGAACCAGAAGCCGGTTGTGCGAAAAGGGCAGCACGTGAAACGCGGTCAGGTGATCGCCGATGGTCCGAATACTGAACACGGAGAACTGGCTCTGGGGCGCAATGTGCTCGTCGCGTTCATGCCATGGAATGGATATAACTTCGAAGATGCCATCATGATTTCTGAGAAGGTGGTCAAGGAGGACATTTATACCTCGATCCACATTGATGAGTTCGAGATCGGCGCGCGAGACACCAAGCTTGGACCGGAGGAAATCACGCGCGATATCCCCAACGTCAGTGAAGAAGCGCTTCGCAATCTGGGACCGGATGGAGTCGTTCGCGTCGGTGCAGAAGTTAAACCGGGAGACATTCTTGTCGGTAAGATTACGCCTAAGAGCGAGACTGAACTCGCGCCTGAAGAACGTCTCCTGCGCGCAATTTTTGGTGAGAAAGCCGCCGACGTAAAAGACACGTCTTTGACTGTTCCTTCAGGCACCTACGGGATTGTAATGGATGTAAAGGTCTCGTCCCGTCGCGAGGTTTCGCGCGAGAAATTGACTCCCGCGGAAACAAGACGGCAGCTCAAGACCATCAGTGAAGACCACAAGAAGAAGAAGGATGGGCTCATCGAGCAGTTAACCGATTCGCTTTCGAACGTGCTGCTTGGGGAAAAAGTTCCGCTCGATGTCGTAAATGCGAAGAACGGCGAGATTATTATCCCAGCCAATCGCAAGATCACCAAAACGCTCTTGCGCAAGTTGGCAACGGCGCACGATCACATCGAGATAGATCCAAGTCCCATTCGCAATAAGATCCGCGAAATTATTGGAGCTTATGAGCACAAGTTCGCGGAGCTCGAACTCGAACGCGATCGCGCCATGGATCGCGTGGAAAGCGGGGACGATATCGACCCTGGAATTATTAAACAGGTCAAGGTTTACATCGCCAGCAAGCGCAAACTGAGCGTGGGCGACAAAATGGCCGGCCGGCACGGAAATAAGGGCGTGGTTGCTCGCATCGTTCCTGAAGAGGACATGCCGTACCTTGCGGACGGAACACCAGTGGAAATTGTTCTTAACCCGCTGGGCGTCCCCAGCCGTATGAACGTAGGGCAGGTTTTGGAGACGCACCTCGGCGTTGCTGCGAAAGCACTCGGCTTCAAAGTGGCGACTCCGGTGTTTGACGGAATTCGGGAAAAACAGATTCGCGAATACTTGCAAGAGGCCCGGAAAAAAGACGGATTTACATGGGTGCAGGAAAGCGGCAAAGCAAAGCTGTTTGACGGACGCACCGGCGATCCTTTCGATCAGGAGGTCGTCGTCGGCTACATCTACATGATGAAGCTGGGCCACTTGGTGGCTGACAAGATCCATGCTCGTGCGGTGGGGCCGTACTCCCTGGTTACTCAACAACCGCTGGGCGGTAAGGCGCAATACGGCGGACAGCGTTTTGGTGAAATGGAGGTCTGGGCGCTCGAAGCTTACGGAGCGGCATACACTTTGCAGGAGCTGCTGACCGTGAAATCGGATGACGTGCAAGGTCGCACGCGGATTTATGAATCAATCGTCAAAGGCGATAACTCCCTCGAAGCGGGTACGCCTGAATCTTTCAACGTTCTGATCAAGGAAATGCAGAGTCTGGGCCTCGACGTCAAGGTCGGTGGCCAGGCGCCTACTTTCCTGGAGAACGTCGCATAAAATTTAAGTGTAATTAGTCGGAAAAAAACATGAACGAACATTCCTGGCGTGAGTTAGTGGGCGAAGAACGCCCCGTGGGTTTTGATCAAGTCGCGATAGGCGTCGCGTCGAGTGACACGATGCGCTCATGGAGCAAAGGCGAGGTCAAAAATCCCGAGACAATCAATTACCGGACCTTTAAACCGGAGAAAGGCGGCCTCTTCTGCGAGCGCATTTTCGGTCCTACGCGCGACTGGGAATGCTCATGTGGAAAATACAAGCGAATTAAACACAAGGGCGTCATCTGCGACCGATGCGGTGTCGAAGTCACGCTGGCTCGAGTTCGTCGTGAACGCATGGGTCACATCGAATTGGCCGTGCCTGTTTCGCACATCTGGTTTTACAAGTGTATGCCCTCACGCATCGGGCTGATGCTGGACATGAGCGCGCGCCAGCTCGAGCGGGTCATTTATTACGAAGATTACATCGTCATTGATCCGGGCAAGACGCCGTTACAGAAGACCCAGTTGCTGAACGAAGTCGAATATCGCGAGGCGCAGGAGCAGTATGGCGAGGACTTTGTTGCCGGGATGGGAGCGGAAGCAATTAGAAAACTCCTGGCCGAGATCGATCTCAATAAGCTCAACAAGGAGCTTGAGAAAGCGATGGGCGCTACCAAGAGCAAACAGATTCGAAAGAAATTGGCCAAGCGCCTGAAGCTCATCCAAGGCTTCCAAAATTCCCATGCGCGTCCGGAGTGGATGATTCTCGACGTACTGCCCGTTATTCCACCGGATTTGCGTCCGTTGGTTCCGCTTGAAGGCGGACGTTTCGCGACTTCGGATCTGAACGATCTTTACCGAAGGGTAATTAACCGTAACAACCGGTTGAAAAACCTGCTCATGCTCAAGACGCCGGACGTCATCATCCGCAATGAAAAGCGAATGTTGCAGGAGGCGGTGGACGCGTTATTCGACAATGGCAGACACGGCCGTGCGGTGACCGGTGCTGGCAACCGACCTCTAAAATCATTGAGCGATATGCTCAAAGGCAAGGGAGGACGTTTCAGGCAAAATCTGCTTGGCAAACGCGTCGACTACTCGGGCCGTTCGGTAATCGTGATCGGGCCGGAGCTGAAGCTGCAACAGTGCGGATTGCCGAAGAAGATGGCGCTGGTGCTTTTCGAGCCGTTTATCATCCGGCGTCTCAAAGATCTCGGCTATGTCCACACCGTGCGGAGCGCCAAAAAGATGATCGAGCGTCAGACCCCGGAAGTCTGGGATATCCTTGACGAAGTGACCAAAGGCCACCCGGTGCTGCTCAATCGCGCCCCTACGTTGCACCGTCTGTCGATCCAGGCTTTCGAACCTCAGTTGATTGAAGGGGAGGCTATTCGCATTCATCCCCTGGTATGTACAGCTTATAATGCGGACTTCGACGGTGACCAGATGGCCGTGCACGTGCCTCTTTCAGTGGAAGCGCAGATGGAAGCGCGCATGCTGATGCTGGCCCCCAATAACATTTTTTCTCCTTCCAGTGGAAAACCGATTACCACGCCGTCTCAAGATATTACGCTGGGCTGTTATTACCTCACGCAAAGCCCGCGAGGCGCCAGCAAGGATGGACAGCGACTGCCGTTGTTCGCCGAGCCGATCGAAGTGGAATTTGCCATGGCAGAAGGAAGCATCCATACACACGATCGGATTCGGCTGAAGAATCCCGATTTCGGCAAGCAAACCATCTACGGCAATGCTGAAGCGAGAACGATCGAAACCACTGCCGGGCGTGTAATCTTTAATCAGATTTGGCCGAAGGAGCTTGGATTTTTCAACAGACCCGCCGGTAAAAAACAACTTAGCGACATTATCTGGCGCTGTTATCAAATCGCAGGACCCGCGGAAACTGTCGCGACGTTGGACAAACTAAAGGAACTCGGCTTTGCCGAGGCTACGAAAGCCGGCATCTCGATTGGAATTTCGGACATGATAATTCCGAAAGAGAAAGAGACAGAACTGGAAAATGCCTACAAACAGATTCGACAGGTCGAACAGCAGTATCGCAAGGGCATCATCACGGATGGCGAGCGGTATAATAAGATCATCGATATCTGGACTCATGCCGGCGATGAGATTTCCAGCGCGATGTTCCGCACGCTCGAGCACAACGACGGCCGCAAGGAGTTGAACCCGGTTTTCTTGATGGTCGACTCCGGCGCTCGTGGTAACCGTCAACAGGTTCGTCAGCTGGCCGGTATGCGTGGCTTGATGGCCAAACCTTCTGGCGAAATCATTGAACGGCCGATCACATCGAACTTCCGTGAAGGGTTGAGCGTGCTCGAATACTTTATCTCGACCCACGGGGCCCGAAAAGGTCTCGCAGATACAGCGCTGAAGACCGCGGATTCAGGATACCTGACGCGCAAACTGGTCGATGCTGCTCAGGACGTGATCATCAACGAACAGGATTGCGGCACCGTTAACGGTATTGTGGTGCGTTCGATTTACGAGGGAGATGAAGAGGTAGTAGACCTCGGCCAGCGCATTATCGGTCGCGTCAGCTGCGAAACCATCGCTGATCCGGTAGACAAGAAGAAAAAAATCGTCAAAGCGAACCAGCTGATCGATGAAAAGATTGCCGGAGAGCTGCAGCGCGTAGGCGTCGAGAGTTTGAAGATTCGGTCGGTTCTCACGTGTGAGTGTGGCCGCGGCGTGTGCGCAATGTGTTATGGGCGCAATTTAGCCACGGGCCAGTTCGTAAAGCTTGGCGAAGCCGTAGGCATCATTGCCGCGCAATCGATCGGCGAACCTGGAACGCAATTGACGATGCGCACATTCCACATCGGCGGCACCGCCAGCCAGACATTCAAACAGCCGATTATCAAAGCGAAGAACGACGGCACCGTGCGTTTCAACGACCTGCGCACTGTCCAGGCTCTGGATGGAAGTTGGATCGCGTTGAATAAGAATGGTTCAATCAGTGTTCACAACGCTGAAGGCCGCGAGCTTGAGCGCTACAACGTCGTAATCGGTTCGATGATCTCCAAAGGCGATGGAGCCGAGGTCAAGAAAGGCGAGACCTTCGTTCAGTGGGATCCCTACAACGTCCCAATTCTGACCGATAAGAGCGGCAAGATCGAATTCCGCGATATGATCGCGGGAGTCACGATTAAACGGGATGTGGATGAAGCCACAGGCCTGATGGGCACAGTCATCATCGAGCACAAGGAGGATTTGCACCCGCAGATCGTGATTGTGGATGACAAGAAGGAGGTGCTTGCCAGTTATTCAATTCCGGCAGGTGCGCACGTGATTGTAGAAGAAGGTCAAAAGGTCCGCGCTGGCGCATTGCTGGCGAAGACGCCGCGAAAAGTCGCGAAGACCAAGGACATCACCGGAGGTCTGCCGCGTGTTGCCGAACTGTTCGAAGCGCGCCGACCCAAGGATGCGGCAGAGATTGCCAAGATCGACGGCGTGGTCGAAATGGGAGGCACTGTTCGCGGAAAGCGACGCCTGATTTTGAAGGATCCCGATACTGGTGCTGAGGAAGAACATCTGATTCCTCTGACCAAACACATCATCGTGTTTAAGGGCGACTTCGTGAAAAAGGGTCAGCAACTTACCGAAGGGCCCGTAGTCCCACATGAGATTCTCGAGGTCTGCGGTCCGCAGGACTTACAGGAACATTTGGTCAATGAAGTGCAGGAGGTCTACCGTCTACAAGGAGTCGAGATTAACGATAAGCACATCGAAATCATTGTGCGCCAGATGCTGCGCAAGGTGAAGATTACTGATCCCGGCGACACCTCCTTACTTTGGGGCGATCAGGTCGATAAACTCGACTTCGAAGAAGAAAACAAGAAAGTCGTGGAGAAAGGTGGTAAGCCGGCAGAAGCCGTGCCTGTTCTACTCGGAATCACGAAGGCATCACTGGAAACCGACAGCTTCATTTCCGCTGCTTCGTTCCAGGATACAACGCGCGTTCTAACCGAGGCGGCCACATTGGGTAAGGTCGACAAATTGCGCGGCTTCAAAGAAAACGTAATCATGGGTCACTTGATTCCAGCCGGTACCGGGTTCCCCGCGCATCGAGAGATCAAATTGGTCGAAAAAGGCGAACCAATTGGCGCACCGGTGATGGAAGACGTTGAGCCACAACCGGCCATCGGGTAGCAGAGCGGGGCGTTTGAGGCGTCGAGTGATGGGCTAGAGCAGATCCCATCACTTACTCTCTCCGTCAGTTCGAACCTGAGATTGCTTATGTCGATCGTTACCAAAACGGGCGATAAAGGCGAAACGTCTCTTATGTACGGTCATCGTGTGTCCAAGGCAGATCTGCGGGTGGATGCATACGGCTGTGTGGATGAGCTTACTGCCGCGCTTGGTGTGGCGCGATCAATCGCGACCAACCAATTCGTAGCCGACGAAATTTTGGCCGTGCAGAAGGAACTGATCATCCTCATGGGAGAATTGGCGACGGCACCTGCCGACCAGCAAAGATTCCTTAAGGATGGTTTTAAAATCACCACGCCGGCCATGGTTGACCGGGTTTCAGCGGTGATTGCCGACTTGGAAAAAGACGAAGCCCTTTATCCGAAGGATTGGGTCATTCCGGGGGCAACCCGAGTTTCTGCGGCTCTCGATTTTGCGCGAACAACATGTCGTCGGGCGGAGCGACATATTGCTGCGCTCGGTACCGAGGATCCGAAGTTCAACATGGAGATTCTGCGTTACCTGAATCGCCTCTCAGATCTCTGCTGGGTCCTGGCAAGGCACGTCGAGAAGGACCTGCGAAAATCCACTTAACGTCGGGTTGCTATCGGCGCTCGGGACCAAAGCTAAAAATCCCAAAGCGCCGCGAGTATGAGGCCCGAATGCAACGTTAAGCAGGCCGGCAGGGGAATCGAATTTCAGGTTGCACATCGATCTCTGCTGTAGCATCTTGACCGTCCCGCTCTGGAGTTCCCCCCTCCGCGGATTTTCTCCTATGGCAGATACAACAGAATTAGTGCCGGAACTTTTGGAAGCTGGCGTCCATTTTGGACATCAGACGAAGCGTTGGAACCCGAAGATGAAACCTTTTATCTTTGAGCAGCGCAACCAGATTTACATCATTAACCTCGATGAGACTGTTTTACAGCTTCGCCGGGCTACGGAATTTCTCCAGGAAGTCACACGTCGCGGAGGTCGTATTTTATTTGTCGGTTGTAAGAAGCAGGCGCAAGAAGCAATAAAAGAGGCTGCACTGGCTTGCGGACAGTTTTATGTCAATCAGCGTTGGCTGGGAGGGACCCTGACCAATCTTGCCACCATCCGCAAAAGCATTGGTCGCTTGAAATATATCGAGGAGATCGAGCAATCGCCCGAATATAAGAAGATGGGCAAGCAGGAACTGGCGGCGCTGAATCGCGAAGCCGCAAAACTTCGGCGCAATCTGGATGGAATAATCGAAATGTCGCAATTGCCCGACGCTCTTGTGGTGATCGACACGCTTCGCGAACAAAACGCGGTGAATGAAGCCCGGCGACTGGGAATTCCTGTTGTTGCCATTGTGGACACAAACGCCGATCCAGACGTCATTGATTATCCAATTGCTGGTAACGACGATGCGATTCGCGCGATTCGCGTGATTTTGCAAAAGCTCGTCGATGCCATCGTGTCCGCTAGCAACGAAGCCCGTATCCGCGAGCAGGTCGAAATGGCTGGTGTGTCAGCGTAGGCCGGCCGGGTGAACGTCCTGGGTTGATGCCTTCGACCTTCGCTCCATTCTCATCGCTTAATTACTTTAATGAAAACGACAGCCGAAATTGATCCAAAACTAGTTAAGGAGCTTCGCGAAAAAACGAACGCCGGATTTATGGATTGCAAGCGTGCTCTTGTGGAGAGCGGCGGCAATTTGGAGAAAGCGGAAACGATCTTGCGCACCAAGGGAATTGCCAGCGCTGGAAAAAAGGCGTCGCGCGCGACAAAAGAAGGAGTGGTGGCTTCGTACATTCACCTCCAAGGGAAGGTTGGAGTGTTGGTCGAGGTCAATTGTGAGACCGATTTCGTGGCCAGAAACGAGATCTTTCGCGAGTTTGTGAAAGACATCACCCTGCACATTGCGGCGGCACACCCGCTCTATGTCAGCAGAGGCGATGTGCCCGGTAATCTCATCGAAGCGGAACGCGAAATCTACAAGGCGCAGGTGAAAGGCAAACCCGAGAATGTTGCTGACAAAATTATCGAGGGAAAACTCGAGAAGTTTTACAGCACGGTTTGCCTGCTCGAGCAAGGGTTCATAAAAAATCCCGACGTAACCATCAGGGATTTGCTCAACGGTAAGATTGCAGAACTCGGCGAAAACATCGTCATTCGCCGTTTTGTGCGATACCTGGTCGGTGAGCCGCTATCGAGCGAAGCATAGGCTCGATTGCGTCGTAGAAGCGCGAAGTGATATAACTCCCCTGAGCGGGGCGACATATCGCGCGATCAAGGCGCGCCGATTCTCGTAGCCGTGCTGAGGGTGACGTGTTTCATCCTGATACCCACGAAATCCGTTTCATCCGCGCAATCTGCGGCTAGATTTGCTGGAATGGGACTGACCGAATACAAACGGAAGCGCGACTTTAAGAAAACTGCGGAGCCCGCCGGGTCCAAGGCGTTACCGCGAAAAGTGAAGGGGGCTTCGCGATTTGTTATTCAGAAGCACGCAGCTCGCCGGTTGCACTATGATTTCCGCCTGGAGATGGATGGTGTGCTGAAGTCCTGGGCGTTGCCGAAAGGCCTTCCCTGGAAGCGAGGTGAGAAACATCTGGCCGTCGAAGTGGAAGATCACCCAATCGAATACGAGCAGTTTGAAGGCATTATTCCGGAAGGGCAATACGGCGGCGGCACTGTCATGGTTTGGGATCGCGGTAACTATCACGTTTTTGGGGAGCAGCCGGAGAAATCGTTGCGGGAGGGAAAGCTGCATCTGGTTCTAGATGGCGAAAAAGCAAAAGGCGAATGGACTTTGGTTCGCATTCGAGGTCGTGATGAGAACAAGAACCAGTGGCTGATCCTCAAAACAGGAGATGACGGAAAGCCGATATCGAAAAAAATGCAAGATCGCTCAGTGAAAACTGGGCGGACGATGGAACAAATCGCAAAAGATCGCGACGCTGAATGGGAATCTGGCCGGGAAGCAGACGAGAGTCCGACGTCGCAGTTCAAGGCACGAATTCGCGCGTCTTTAAAAAAAAAGAAGAAAAGCACCAGGAAGTAGCACAGCGGCCTCGTCCGACAGTCCGTAAGCAACGCACGCTGCCTGATTCGGATCGAACCGCGATCGCCTCTCTGCCAGAGCTACCCTCGGCAAAAGCGCGTTTTGTCGAGCCGATGAAAGCAAAGCTCGTTCAGGAACCGCCAACGACGGGCAATTGGATTTATGAGCTTAAGTTTGACGGCATCCGCCTGATCGCAGTTAAAAGGAGCGGCACGGTTTCATTGTTCTCCCGAAATCAGAACGAATTGTCCAGACGCTTTCCGGAGATCGTAGAAGCGATCAGAGCATTGCCTGCCAGCGAATGCGTAATCGATGGTGAAGTGGTTGCTGTAGATGAGGCCGGACGGTCTTCTTTTCAGTTGTTGCAAGCGCGCGAAATGGAAGGGAGAAAAACGCCTGTGTATTTTTATGCTTTCGACCTGCTTGAGCTCGACGGCAAGAGCCTGCTTTCAATGCCGTTGGAGACGCGCAAGGAAGTCCTCGAGAAGCTCTGCGAAGGAAGCAACAATCTCATTCGGTATTCAGGCGCGATTGGTGGTGATGCCAGGCGATTGCTTGAGGAGGTGAAACGCCGTGGCCTCGAAGGGATCATAGGAAAACAGCGCGAGTCTGTTTACGAACCGGGACGAAGAAGTGGAGCATGGATCAAAATCAAATGCGTCAGCGAACAGGAATTCGTTGTCGGCGGGTACACGCCACCGCAGGGATCACGTAAATATTTCGGTGCGATCCTGGTTGGGTATTATGACAAAAAGAAGCTGGTTTTTGCGGGAAAGGTCGGCACCGGCTTCACTGCGAAGTCCCTGTCCATGTTGCATAAGAAATTCCAAAAGGAACGACGCGACAACTGCCCGTTCGTAGACCTGCCATCAAAGCAAAATGGCCAATGGGTGCAAAACATCACGCCGTCAATGATGCGTAAAATGCATTGGATAAACCCGGTTTTTGTTTGTGAAATAAAATTTGCCGAGTGGACGCGCGACGGAAAATTGCGTGCCCCGGTTTTCGTCGGCTTGCGGGAAGATAAAGATCCGCTTGAAGTGGTTCGAGAAAGCTAGGTGAAAACACGGGGATTGGAATCGGGGTTCGCTTAACACTTGACGTCCCCGTTTATACGAAAATTTTGAGGTTGTTGGCCAAAGTTTAGGAGTGTCATGCGAATCGCTCAAGTCGCACCGCTTTTTGAGAGCGTTCCGCCGAAATATTACGGAGGAACAGAACGGGTTGTGTCCTATCTTACCGAAGAGCTGATTCGCCAGGGCCATGAAGTAACTCTGTTTGCAAGCGGGGATTCTGAAACCAAGGCTCGGCTTGTGGCGGCATGTCGTCGTTCACTGCGACTGGATAAACATTGTGTCGATCAATTAGCGCACCAGATCCTGATGCTGGAACGTGTTTTCCAGCGCGCCGCAGAATTCGATGTCATTCATTTTCACGTCGATTATTTACATTTTCCCTTGAGTCGACGGCAGTCCGTGCCGGACGTAACGACGTTACATGGTCGTCTCGACATTCCAGATCTCATTCCTCTGTACCAAGAATTTCGGGACATGCCGGTGATATCAATCTCCGACGGCCAGAGAAGTCCTTTACCCTGGGCCAATTGGCAGGCTACGGTGTATCACGGAATACCGACCGAGCTTTACCGGTTCCGCGTGGAGGCGGGAACTTATCTTGCGTTTCTCGGGCGAATTTCACCGGAAAAGCGTGCGGATCGCGCAATCGAAATTGCCAAGCGCGTGCAGATCCCTCTAAAGATTGCCGCCAAAGTGGATCGCGTCGATGCAGATTACTTCGAGACGGTGGTTGAACCGCTACTGCGTGATCCCTTCGTTGAGTTTGTAGGAGAGATTGGGGACGGAGAGAAGGAGGAGTTTCTAGGTAATGCGTACGCTTTGTTGTTTCCCATCGATTGGCCTGAACCTTTCGGGCTGGTGATGATTGAAGCAATGGCCTGCGGGACCCCCGTTGTTGCTTACCGTGGCGGCGCCGTATCTGAAATCATGGAGCAGGGGCATACGGGCTTTATCGTAAAAGGATTGGAAGACGCGGTGGACGCAGTGCGTCGCATACCAGAGTTGAGTCGAAAACGCTGCCGGGAAGTTTTCGAACAACGGTTTACTGCGACGCGAATGGCTCACGATTACGTGCAGGTTTTCGATCGACTCATAAAACGCCGGCGGAGTGGTGCATAGGAGGAGCACATCAACATGGCTAAAGAAGTCATCCGCGTTCGTGATGCTTTTTACATTCGATCGTCATCGCCGCGCATCGACGTCCGGACCCGCGTCCTAAAACAAGGCGATACATTTGCCGTGTTCGATCGTTTTGGGGATATCGATACCTTCGGCACTGGTGAACTTGGACTGTTCTATCACGACACGAGATTTCTTTCCCGGTTGACATTAAAGCTCGGACAGGATCGGCCGCTGCTGCTCAGTTCCACGGTAAGAGAGGACAATGCGGTCATGGCCATTGATGCCACCAATCCGGACGCCTGGCGTGACAGCGAAATCGTCGTTCCGCGCGGGGTGATGCACTTTTTCCGATCGAAAATTTTGTGGGAGGGAGCTTGTTACGAGCGGCTCCGCATCCATAACTACGGGCGCGTGGCCGTCGAGCTTTCATTCTCAATCGAATTTGATGCTGATTTTGCAGACATTTTCGAGCTGCGTGGGACGAGACGAGAACGCCGCGGCCGACGTTTGGACCCTCAGCTCAGCCCGACGGACGTCGTGCTTGGTTACGAAGGATTGGATAACCGCGCTCGCCGAACCCGGATTGTTTTTGATCCGCCACCTGCCCGGCTGACGGAATCGATTGCCACCTTCAAAATTCGGCTCGAAGCGGGTGAAGCGGCGAACTACAGATGGACTATTGGGTGTGAAGTGGATGGCGCCGCGCCGGCCGAGGTCAGGGCCTGCTATGAAGAAATCGTTGAGAAGGCGGCCGCTGCACAGGCGCGAACGACTGCTCGCGAGCCGCAAATTTTCGCCGGAAACGAGCAATTCAATGACTGGCTCAATCGTTCGCTGGCCGATCTCCGCATGATGCTGACCGATACACCCTATGGACCCTATCCTTACGCCGGCGTTCCATGGTTCAGCACTGTATTTGGACGGGACGGGATCATTACCGCGCTTCAGTGTTTATGGTTTGATCCATCAATTGCCCGGGGTGTTTTGGCCTATCTCGCAGCGACTCAGGCCGACTCTGATAATCCGGAACAGGACGCGCAACCTGGAAAGGTGGTTCATGAAATGCGTTCGGATGAGATGGCGCTTTTAGGCGAGATTCCGTTTCGACGGTACTACGGCAGTGTCGATGCGACACCGCTGTTCGTTTTACTCGCGGGCGCATACTACAAACGCACCGGGGATCGTGCTTTCGCGCAGTCAATCTGGCCAAACGTAGAGCGTGCTCTTGAATGGATCGACATTTACGGCGATTCGGACGGCGACGGTTTTGTTGAGTACGCGCGCAAGGCAAAACAGGGTTTGATTCACCAGGGATGGAAAGATTCTCACGATGCGGTTTTTCACGCTGATGGGACGCTTGCCGAAGCGCCAATCGCCCTTTGCGAAGTGCAGGCCTACGTATATGCCGCTAAGCTTGCCGCCAGCGAGCTTGCAATGGTCGTGGACAATCAAACACGAGCACGAGATCTGAAAAAGCAGGCGTCAAAATTGCAGCGTGAATTCGAGGAACATTTCTGGTGTGAGGACATTTCTACATACGCGCTGGCGCTTGATGGCAACAAGAAGCCTTGTCGAGTGCGAGCGTCGAATGCTGGCCATTGTTTATTTGCCGGGATAGCAAAGAACGACCACGCACGCCGTGTCGCGGCAACTCTCATGGATGAGAGTTCATTTTCCGGGTGGGGAATCCGTACCGTCGCCACAACTGAGGCGCGATACAACCCGATGTCGTATCACAACGGGTCGGTCTGGCCACACGACAATGCGTTGATCGCGGCTGGGTTTGCGCGATACGGTCTGGTGCACTCTGCAATCGCGGTTCTGGCAGGGTTGCTCGACGCAAGTCTGTTCTTTGATTTGCACAGGTTGCCGGAACTTTTTTGCGGTTTTCCGAGGCGACCTGGTGAAGCGCCCACGCTTTATCCAGTCGCCTGTGCGCCGCAGGCCTGGTGCTCTGGCGCCGTGTTGCTACTGCTTCAAGCGTGTCTTGGCCTGAGTGTGATCGCTCCGGAACAGAAGCTAATATTTTCGAAACCACTTCTGCCGGGATTCCTTCCTCAGGTCAGTGTTCGTGATTTCCGAGTACAAGAAGCCGCCGTTAACCTCTTGTTTACCAGACACGCTGAGGGAGACGTAGGACTTAACGTTCTTCGCCGCGATGGTGAGCTTGAGATCGTGGTTTTAAAGTAAGCGCCCGCGATCAGGCTCTTTCTCGTATTCGGCCTTGTTGTTTGATTTCCCGCAAATATGCTGACCTGGTGAAAGCGAAGGTCGTGGTGATGCCCAAAGCTGCAGTCCTTGATCCCCAGGGAAACGCCGTCCGCGATGCAATGCGGCACCTGGGAATGCCGGAAGTCCGCAGCGTGAGAATTGGAAAATACATGGAGATCGATATCGACGGACATAACGGCGATCTCGAAACGCGACTACGCGGTCTTTGTCGCGATCTGCTTTCAAATCCAGTGATTGAAGATTACCAGCTCCAAAAACTTGGCGACGCCGATTGTAACCAAACGCAGAGTTTCGATAGATCGCGAGGAGAGATTGTACCGGACGCAATCAAATCCGGCCGGGACAAGGGAAAGAGCAGAAAGTCGAAATGAAAGCACTCCGATATTTTTTCTGCGTTGTGCTGCCGCCGCTCGCAGTGCTCTTGACGGGCCGCATTGCCAGTTTCTTTCTCAGCCTGCTTTTGACGTTGTTAGGCTGGATTCCAGGCGTGATTCACGCGTGCCTGGTCGTAAATGATTATCATGCAGAACAGCGTTCCGCGCACTAAGAGGAAAATGAGATTCGCCGTAATTCAGTTTCCAGGTTCAAATTGTGATCAGGATTGCGTTGCGGCGATTAATGGGCTCGAGGGATTACAGGCCGATTACGTCTGGCACAAAGAGACCTCGCTTGCCGATTTTGACGCCATTGTGTTGCCCGGTGGATTTGCTTATGGGGATTATCTGCGTTGCGGCGCTATTGCGCGTTTCTCGCCAATCATGAAAGCGGTAATTAGCGATGCGCGAGCGGGCAAACTTGTGCTGGGCACGTGTAACGGGTTTCAGATTTTGTGTGAGGCCGGGCTGTTGCCGGGTGCGCTGGTTCGCAACCGTTCGCTGCGCTTTGTCTGTAAAATGGTTACTACTCGCGTCGAGGTGGACGACTCGCCATTCACTCGCGGTTGTACAAAGGGTTCACTCCTTCGCTTGCCTGTTGCCCACGGAGAGGGTTGTTTCTTTGCGGACGCGGCGACACTGCAAGAACTGAATGCGAATCAGCAAGTCATTCTGCGTTACTGCGACAGCCAAGGTCGCGTTTTGCCGGAAGCCAATCTAAACGGCTCGATTGAAAACATTGCCGGCATCTGCAATCGCGACCGAAACGTGTTTGGATTAATGCCTCACCCGGATCGAGCATCAGACGAGCGGCTTGGAAGTATGGATGGTGCGAAGATCTTTTGTTCGATGATGCAAAGCATTCGTGCCACGGGTGAAATCCCCCAGTTGCAGCGTGTGAAGCAGGTTGCGTGACCCTGTTTATCGCGGCGGCGATCCTCTCTCGGTCCTCGCCTGTAATTGGCTTGGTTCGGTGAATCGCGCGAGTTTTAGGACAATCAACCTTGTGGGCTGGTCTTGACCGGCGGGAAGAACGATGGATGTGCCGCCCGTAGCGAAGGCTGCAAGTCTCCACAAAATTTGTGAGGCTCACGTACCTGCGCAACTAGGGGAAAACCCGACCCAATTAGCTCCAGCCTTGTGACTTACGATCGATGCGACAAGTGTCCGAAAGCGTGTCGCACCGATACAGCCGTGTAAACAAAATTAACACGGCCACCGCCGGTCTCTTAGGACTTCACTGGGAAAAACAAGCTGGCATTCGTATTGCTCTATAAATCCGCGAAACAACGCCTAATCATATGCTTTTACAAAAAACCTTACACATGAGCCAGTCGGTACCAGAGTGCAAAGCACGTTTGGCTAGTATCCAATCATATCGCAGACAGTTTCTGATGGTAACCAGGGCCACGGTGACGTCTTCTAAGACGGTCGATTTCAGCTTTCGCGGCCCGTTCGGCTTCGAGGCACACACAGTTTTGCTATCGGTCGACAGTGATTCACCTGATCAATATACGTTTGAGTCAGTCGGCGGGAACATTGCATTGATGGGCATCGTTGATTTCGCTGAGATTCGCCCAAACTGCACGGAAGTTACCCTCGCTGTCCATTATGAGATTAAGAACAAGTTATTTGCATGGCTCGATCGGCGGTTGCATTTCGTGGATGGCATTGTTACGGCAGAGCTGCGCAGCATTCGTGCGCACTTCGAAGGGATTGCAGCCAGTTACCTCGAACACCCGCGCGTGGTGCCCCTGTTTCAGACTGCTACAGCCTGACGCCAGGGGTCGGTTGGGACCGTTGAAGACATCGGCCGTGGCTGCCCTCATGCTACGCGTACGGCCCGTTTTCTATCGAGCCGAAGTGTTTGACCGGGTCGAAGTGTTATTGGGCTCTTGGGGTCGGAAATCTTGTTGCCATCGAGTTCTACGCTGCCCTGCTTAATTAGTCGCGAAATCTCGCTGTGCGATTTTTCCAGGTTGAAAACGTCGCGGTAAATTTTCGACACGACTGCTACGGCTGATGATTTTTCACCTGAAACGGCTGCAAACTCAGGAAGATCGGCGTGTTTTAAATCGCGATTGCTGAAGCGAGTGTTCCACTCGTCGAGAGTTTTTTGGGCGGCTTCTGGCGAGTGATAGGTTCGCACGATTTCAAATGCGAGCCGCTTTTTCGCCTCGAGCGGGTGCGAATCCGGTGGCGGAGTGCGTCCGAGAAGCAAGCCATAATAGCGGATCATCAGATCGTCTGAAATGCTCATCAGTTTTCCGAACATTTCAGCGGGAGACTCATTGATTCCGACGAAATTACCCAGGCTCTTGCTCATCTTTTTGGAGCCATCCAATCCTTCCAGGATCGGAAGGAGAAAAACGACCTGCTGCGGGAGCCCTTCCTCTTTTTGAAAGTCACGTCCGATTAAGATGTTGAAAAGCTGATCGGTTCCTCCGAGCTCAACATCGGCCTTCACCATTACTGAATCCCAACCCTGCATGATCGGATATTGAATTTCGTGAGCCCGGATGGATTGCTGATTTTCGAGCCGCGTCTTAAAATCTTCGCGCTGCAACATTTGTTGCAATGTCACGCGGCTATTGAGTCTAATGACATCTTCAAACGACATGGATCGGAACCAATCGCCGTTGCAAACGATTTCGGTTTTCTCGCGGTTGAGAATTTTAAAAGCCTGCTCACGGTAAGTCGCGGCGTTTCGCTGCACTTGGTCATGCGTCAGTTGAGGCCGTGTGGCAGACCGACCACTCGGGTCGCCAATCATCCCTGTAAAATCGCCAATGATTAGGATCGCCTGGTGCCCCAAGTCTTGGAATTGCCGCAGTTTTTGCAGAACGATCGTATGCCCTAGATGAATGTCGGACGTCGTCGGATCGACGCCGAGTTTCACTCGCAGGGGTCGGCCGAGCTCGAGCTTGGCGCGCAATTCATTTTCATTAATGATTTGCGCGGCACCGTTGCTTAACAACGCGAGAGCTTCGTCCGGCTGCATGATGAACAATAGCGCGGACTTACTGCGCGCTACTTGTTTTTGTTCAACAACTCGCGCACCTGGTCGATTGTAAGCGGCGCGTTTTGGCGATTAAGTGATTTCTGGCTTTTACCTTGGTCCAGAAAAGGCCGGTTTTCTGCGTAACTGCGACTGGCCGCCTTCTTATCGGATTGAGGCGCGTGGCGAGCCCCCGGAGCGGCTTGTGTTGGATACCGTCGCAAATTTCCAGTTGCCTGCTGCGATGAGTTTGTAAACGCCACCTGATTGCCGTGAAAAGAATGTGAATTGAATTGGCGTTCCGACACCTTGCGCTGATTCGAAAACTTCTTAGCATTCGGTTTCTTGTTCACGTAAAACGTGCCGACGTTCGCCTTTTTATCCATTGAGGTCCCGTCGGCGATAAATTTTTTCTTTTGCTCGCTGCTTTGCAGGGTCGTGTCGGGTTTCAGCAGACGATCGACAAGTTTACGATCCTGGTCCTGGCCGCGGAGGCAAGGTCCAGCAGCTACGACGAGCACCGCAATTGTCAGCAATGTCCGCACGAAATGAGGCTGCCGAACGTAGGATGGGTTTGTAAAGCAAATTGTCACAGTGTAGAAGACTACTGCTTCAAGTCACTTTCCGCTTCTGTGTCCAGCACTTGTTCGCTTGGACTTGGCGGCGAACGCAGTTCGGATGCGAAGGGTTCAACTCGTTATCTGGTTGTCTTTACCCATGTCCTAAGGGAATACTTCGTGCATGTCAGAACACATTTACAAGAAGATCGAGATCGTAGGTTCATCGCCTGAGGGATTTGAAGAGGCGATAAAAAACGCTTTAGCTCGCGCTGAGAAAACTGTTCGCAACATGCGCTGGTTTGAAGTGACCGAGACCCGGGGATATGTCGAAAACGGCAAAGTCGCTCACTGGCAGGTGACGCTCAAGGTGGGATTCACCCTGGAGCCATAAGCGGGCTGAGTCTGCTTTAAAGATGAAGTCCTAAAAGTAGCGCGGCTGGGGCGCTGCTCTTCTTTATTTTTCCTCTTGGGCGGACTGGTAGAGCTTCGCTGCGCCGTAGATTAAGATTGCGGGCCTTAACGCCATGAGAAGCAATCGGAACAAGCCGCTCAGAATGCGGAGCAGCGGTAAGCGGTTCAAAATATAACCAGCCATGAACGCCCATAGAAGGGATTGGGTGGGCTTTTCACGGACGTAATCCTCAGTCTCGTTGAGAGCCGTCTCAACCTGTTCTTTGACCCACTGGAATCCCCGTTCGGGATATTCGGCGGCAATTTCTGCAGATAAGCGATCCATGTCGTTTATAGATTCGAATGGTAATCCTGCTCTGCGCGCATCAACCTGTCAACGTAAGGCCAGCCAAATAGAGGTGGCGCCTGCGCCTGGTGGAAAATCAGGCAAAGGAAGCGATCGATGAAATGTGCCGGCGCGCCGCGCTGTTTTCAAGGCGTATCGACCCATGACTTCCAGTGCATGCGCACGCAACGTGGAGCAATTCGTTGAAAGCAGGATATGGCTGTCGCGCTCGGCCACCTCGAGAGAATCGACGAGCAATTTTTCGAAATCGTCTTCGACGTGAAATGTCCTTCCTCTGGAAGCGCGGGCAAAAGTTGGGGGGTCCAGAATGATGACATCAAACTTCTCGCCTCTACGTGCGAGCCGTGGCAACACCGTCATCACGTCGTCGGCAATGAAGCGATGCCCATGTGTCGGGATGTCGTTCAGCAGGAAATTTTCACCTCCGCGCTCGAGGGATCTCCTGGAAAGATCGATATTAACCGTAGTTGCTCCGACAAGAGCTGCACTCACTGAAAAAGAGCAGGTATAGGCAAAGCAATTCAATAGACGCTTCGGCGCAATTCTACGGACGTAGCTGCGGTTTTCTCTCTGATCCGGGAACAATCCCACTGAGAAGCCCGCATTGAAGTCGAGCCCAAATTTCAGGTGACGCTCCATAACGATGCTCTGAAGACTGTCTCCGAGGTCGCCAAATATCAGACGTGGCCGTTCGCGCTGTTCATTTTTTCGAGGGATAAAGCGTGCGAAGACACGTCCAATCTTGAAATGCGTGTCACGGCTCCATTCCTTCAATTCCTCCATCAGCCGCTCACGAGCCAGGGCTCTCTTGAACGAGATTACGATATCGCGCCCAAACCGTTCGACCCACCCATCTTGCACTGTGCAAAGCCTGTGCGCATCCGTTCCCTCGGTTTGGAAGTCCCGAAACAAACTTGCGCTAAGCCAGCCAGGATTCACACGAATTAGCCACTTGAATTTGCGCAGCTTCGTTACGGCTTTGCTTAACGGACCGGTTGCTGCAAAACCTTCGCGTCGCTAGAGTCGGTCTCCGAATGCAGCAAGTTACCGTCCGTGTTCCGGCAAGCACCTCCAACCTGGGTCCTGGTTTCGATTGCCTGGGTGTCGCGCTGCGCATTTACAACAAGGTTACAGTTACCAAGGACGCGTCGCCGCAACAACTTCACCCGCAGATTGTTTCAGATGCCGCCGGACGCTTTTTTAAACAGGCGCGTCGCCGTAGTTTTCGATTTTCCGTTTCGATCCTGGAAAAAATACCGCGCTCAAGGGGAGTAGGCAGCAGTGCAACGGTGCGGTTGGGAGTCCTGGAAGGCCTCAACCACCTCAGTGGTGCGCCGCTCGATCGATTGACGCTGTTTAAAATGTGTGCGGAACTGGAAGGTCACCCCGACAACGCCGCGCCTGCAACCTTCGGCGGTTTCACGGTGGTATCAGGGTCGCCTGCTCGTGGCGGCTGGCCCGCTGTTCCGGGGCTTCAGCGCTTTGCAGTCTCTCCACGGTTATACTTCGTTTTACTTGTGCCTTCTCTTGAGATTCCGACATCGATTGCGCGAAAGCTGCTGCCGTCGAAAATTTCGCATGCCGCAGCGATTGAAAACTGTGGAAATGCGTGCGGAATCACGGCTGCGTTCGCCGCCAGAAAATACGAGAACATGCGAGGCTTGTTCGTCGATTTTGTTCATCAACCATTTCGCACAAAACTAATGCGCTTTCTTCCTGATGTTATCGCTGCGGCGGAAAAAGCAGGTGCGCTTGGCGCGTTTCTTAGCGGAAGCGGTTCGACAGTCTGCGCTATGACATTGGAAGATCCGGGCCGGATCGCTACGGCGATGAAACGCGCCATCGGATCCCGGCCGTCTCACGTAATGATCACACGCGCTGACAATCATGGCGCCCATGTTTTGCCATCGCCGATTAGCAGCCACTGATGGGGATTTTGCATGGGTCGCCGCCTTGAAAATCTGGAGCAGTTTGGAATCGACGTTGTGCTGGAACGCCGTCATGGCGTTCGTGCTTCATTGTTACGGGCCATACTCTATGCGCTTTCGTTCGCATATGACCGGCTTGTGCAACTCCGGCTTTATTTCTATCGGAAAAGAATTTTCCGCGAACGCGCCCTTGGCGTTCTAGTCATCAGCGTGGGCAATTTGACTGTCGGTGGTACAGGCAAGACGCCGATAGTTGAGAAAATCGCCAGAGCCTTGCAGACGGGTGGGCGACGGGTTGCTATTCTGAGTCGCGGGTATAAGAGCGTCCCCCGCAAACGAAGTTTGCTGAGTCGGCTTTATAAAAGAGAACCGGATCCTCCCCGGGTTGTGTCCGATGGAACTTCGCTGCTTCTGGATTCCCGTACGGCCGGCGATGAGCCGTACATGCTGGCGCATAACTTAAAGGATGTGATCGTTCTGGTTGACAAAGATCGTGTCAAAAGCGGATTGGCTGCGATCGAAAAATGGAAGGTCGACACGTTACTGCTGGACGATGGTTTGCAGTACCTCCATCTCAAACACCGCCTCGACATCGTTCTTGTAGATCGGCAGGCTCCCTTTGGTAATGAATTCCTTCTTCCTAGAGGCACGCTGCGCGAGGCGCCGCGAAATCTGCGCCGCGCCAGCTACATTTTCATCACCAAAAGTACCGGTGACCCGAATGATCTCCTCGTGAAGCGGATTCGCCGCTACAATCGGACGGCCGAAATCATCGAATGCGCGCATAGACCGCTTTATCTGCAAAACGTTTTCACTGGTGAAAAAGTGCCTTTGGAGCGTCTGCGCGATGCTTTCATCGGCTCGATAAGCGCCATTGCCGCGCCGGAAAGCTTCGAAGCCGCTTTGACCAGGCTCGGTGCGCATGTCGATCTGGCAATGCGTTACATCGATCATCATTACTACTCCGAAGCGGAACTGATCAATTTTATCAAGCGTTGTATCCGGCGCGATTTGGAGATGATCGTTACAACAGAAAAGGATTCCGTACGGATGCCGCGTTTGAGCGAAGCTGACTTAAAGGTGCCCATTTTTTTCCTGCGAGTCGAGATCGAGATCCTTAGCGGCCATGAAAGCTGGGAACATTGTGTGGCGCGAATTTGCAAGCCGCAGCCTATCCTTCCACCCGAACGGTTCTTCGCGTGAGAGTTTATCTGCGGACCCTGGTGATGGAGCAAACGAATCGGGGACATAGATGGTTGCGCAGTGGGCGCAGTGGCCAGAGAATCGGAAGCAAGCCAGTGAAATTCCTAATCCAATGCCGAAAAAAGCAGAGCTCACAGTAGAAGGCCGCAACATTCAGGTATCGAATCTGGATAAGGTGCTCTACCCCAAGGTTGGATTTTCAAAGGGCCAGGTGATCGATTACTTCATCCGGATTGCGCCGGTTCTGCTGCCTCACCTCAAAGACCGTCCGCTCACAATGAAGCGCTACCCCGACGGAGTGGACGGCGAATTTTTTTACGAAAAGAACTGTCCTTCCCATCGGCCGAAGTGGGTGCAGACAGCGAAGGTTTGGAGCGAAGGAAACCAACGCATCATGCATTATTGTCTTGCGAACGACCTTCCGACATTGGTATGGGCGGCCAACCTTGCGGATCTCGAACTGCATACATCACTTTCCCGCAAGAATAACATCGCACGTCCTACAATGATGGTGTTCGATTTGGACCCGGGCGCACCTGCTGACATCGTCCAATGTTGCCAGGTGGGCTTGTGGCTTCGCGACTTGTTAGCGAAAATGAAATTGAAGTCTTTCGCGAAAACCAGCGGATCGAAAGGATTGCAGGTGTATGTGCCTTTGAATACGCCGGTCACGTATGACCAAACCAAGGACATGTCGCGCTCACTTGCCCAGTATCTCGAGCGAGAACATCCCGATCGTGTCACTTCCAATATGTCGAAGGCCCTGCGGAAGGGGAAAGTGTTCGTGGACTGGAGTCAAAACGACGAACATAAAACAACGATCTGCGTTTATTCATTGCGTGCCAGGGAAGAACCAACGGTCTCAACCCCTGTGAAATGGAGTGAGGTTGAAGATTGTCTGAAAAAGAAAAAAGCCGAAGCTTTGAAGTTCCTCTCCGATCAAGTCCTCGCTCGGGTCAAGAAACTCGGTGATCTCTTCGAGCCGGTCGAAACATTAAAGCAAAAGCTGCCGAAGAAATGGAATCCATAACATCCGGTTGAGGTACACTCGTTGACCATGAACAGCATATGGTTTGATGCGATTGGGTGGCTGGGAGCAGCTTTTCTACTGGTGGCGTACGCCATGGTTTCCTATAAAAAGTTAGAGGCGGACTCTACCACCTACCAGCTCCTCAACGTCATCGGTAGCGTTTTTCTGGTGGCGAACACAATCTTTTACCGTGCTTATCCGTCGTCTTTTGTGAATGTGATTTGGGCTGTGATAGCAATCTTGTCCATCACAACGAGAAAGCGAATGTTGTCGCCGTAGAGCATTCCTCTGTATGCGCAAGGTGAATGTAAGAGATGTCCCTGAGCAGTCGCGACAGTCGCCAAAGGAAAAGTTCGGTCGATTCATGAAAAATATTTCCGTGGCGCTGGGACGCGAGCCTGCGTCGCTCGATTTATCAAAACGTCACCCCTTTGATTTAACGCTGGTTCGGATTCCCAAAGGGAAACTTCTTTGTCCTTATCATGCGCATGCGGCTGAGTCAGAGCTTTACCTCGTGGTTTCTGGCCGAGGTACCGTACGCGATAAGACTGGCACAACTGAAGTTGGACCCGGTGACGCATTTCTGTTTCAGCCAGGAGAGGCACATCAACTCGGCAACGCCGGGAATGAAGACTTCATTTATTATGTGATCGCAGATAATCCGCGCAGTGGTGGCGCGGCCGGTGATTCCTGTTATTACCCTGACAGCGGCAAATGGGCAGTAACAACAGACGCGCGCGAAGAAGTCGTCGTCAAAGGAACAGCCACGGATTATTTTGATGGGGAGGAATGAACTGATTCTTTATTCGTTTATGTCAGGTTCGACTTCATAGATTGGCCATCAAAAACCGGCTTCAATTTCCTGCATGCGCAAAATAAATTTAAATGACATTAAAGAGGAACCCTGGCATTCGCCCGGCGGCAAATATGCTGTCTCATTCAAAGGAATTTCGGAAGCGCTGGGCCGCGAACCGACTTCGCTGGATCTGGCGAAGCGTCATCCTTTCGATTTAGAATGGAATCGGGTGCCGCCGGGGAAATCAAATTCTCCTTACCACTCGCACTCCGCACAATGGGAGTTTTACCTGGTCGTCTCGGGGACGGGAAAAGTTCGTCACAAAGATGGCATCACTGAAGTCGGACCTGGAGACGCATTTATCTTCGGTCCTGACGAATCCCATCAACTTAGCAATAGTGGTAGCGACGACTTCATTTATTACGTAATCGCGGATAATCCAATCGGTGAATCCTGTTATTATCCGGATAGCGGGAAGTGGAAAGTTAACAAGACGTCCGCAGCCGATCGTATCGTCCTAAAGGGAAGAGAAACTGATTATTTCGACGGTGAGGAATGAATCTTTGCGTACAGGCAACCGTGCCGGCTCCAATCAAACCCAGAGCCTGCAGGCGACACGCCTACCACTCCAGTTGCCTTGCTACGAGCGTTCAATCGGCCCTTAATCTCAACTTATGGACCCCAAAAGATCTTCGGAAAATTTCCCCTATAAGACTTATCTCAATATTTTGCACGGACCGCTTGAACTGATCGATGTGCAGAAATTAGCCGATGCCTGCACCGACAAATGGTACAACCAAACGTTATGCAAAGTGAACGACTCGGTGGTCAGGATGGCAGTCATTCAAGGCGAATATCATTGGCATGAGCATAAGGATATCGACGAATTCTTTTTCGTTCTGGATGGACATTTCCTAATCGATCTGGAGGACCGGGCCGTCGATCTTGCGCCCGGACAAGGCTTTGTCGTTCCCAAAGGGGTCCGCCATCGTACACGCGCGCCGGAGCGAACGGTCATCTTGATGGTTGAACGCGCGGATATTGTCCCAACGGGGGATTAGGCGCTGAACACGGGTGAAAATCGTTTCGGGCGGTCAAACTGGCGTTGACCGTGCAGCACTTGATGTTGCACTAAAGCACGGAATCCAGAGTGGCGGTTGGTGCCCGGCCGGGCGTCTCGATGAATTCGGCAGAATTCCGGATCGTTACCCGCTCAGAGAAATGGAACGTGGCAGCTTTACGGATCGAACGTGGCAGAACGTCAAAGACTCCGATGGTACTATCGTCATTTCTCCTGGGACACTGACCGGAGGGACAGAGCAAACCGTTCGATTTTGTATCCAGCAACACCGCCCACATTTACTGATCGACGCGTCAAACACTCCGCCGGACGAAGCGGCGAAATTGATTGTCGATTTTGTCCGGAAAAATCAGATCGGAACTCTTAACGTGGCGGGTCCGCGTCAAAGCGAATGGCCAGACGGATACGAATATGCGACCCGCGCGCTGAATACATTGCTTGAAAAAGTATAGCCCCGTCGCTCGTTCGGCTGTTACTAAACGCAGCCCGTATTCTTGTGCTTGCAAATTACTCGTAGCGCAAGGCTTTCACTGGATCCAAGCGTGCCGCGAAATACGCCGGAATTAGTGCGGCAATCGAGCAGATAAAAAACGCGCTAATGCAAATGATCGCCACATCTCTTGGAACAACTTCGGCCGGGATTGCCGAAAATTGATAAACTTCCCGCGGAAAGACTTCGATGTGCAACGTCGTTGCCAGCCAATGGCTAAACTCGTTGCGATAGCGAATCAACGTCATCCCCAACCCTAACCCTGTCAGAGTTCCAAAAAGACCGACGACGGTTCCCTGTCCCAGGAAAACCCAGATGACCTGCGCAATGTTTGCACCGAGAGCCTTGAGGATGCCTATCTCCCGGCGCTTTTGCACCGTCACAGTGATGAGTGTGCTCATGATTCCAAACGCCGCGACAACTACGATGAAAAACAACAGGAAAAACATCACGCTGCGCTCGAGACGCACGGCTTCAAAGAACTGGTGGTTCATGTCAATCCAGGTCTGTGCGTACTCTGGTGGTTGGAGAAACTGTTCAATGGACCGTTTGACCCGCTCGGCGCCATATGGGTTGTCAGTTCGGACTGTGATTCCGTGCAACCCGTCCTGCAGCCCGTATAACTCCTGGCCTACATAGACGGGCACGAGCAGATACTCCGAATCGTGGAGGTAATGGCCAGTTTCAAAGATGCCGGTGACAGTCAGTTCTTTCGGCAGAATCACCTCGCGCAATTGGTCAATGGCCTTTTTTTCTTCGTCACCTTTGGCGTTCTCCAATTTCTTGATGCCGTCGAGAATCTGTCCAAGGTTGCCCGGCGAATACACCGTGATCTTGTCGCCGACGGTCGCTTGCAATTTACGCGCGAGCTCGATTCCAAGTACGGTGGAGTCCCCTTCGAGATTCAGGTTGCCGTATTTTATGAATTTCCGAAGCGGAATGACCTTTTCTTCCTCGACGGGATCAATTCCGCGAATCAGGGGAGCGACCCGCCGGTTTTGAAATTCTACAATCACTGGTCCCTGGATGTAAGGGGCCGTTGCGACCACACCCGGCGTGTTATCGATTTTGGTTTTGAGCGTTCGCCAGTCGCGCAAGACATCTTCGGTGCCGACGAGGATGTGCGCGTCGAAATCGATTACCTTCTGGCGCAGTTCGCGATCGAACCCGGTCATCACAGAGATTACAAGAATCAGCACAGTGACGCCGAGCATCACGCCGATCACCGAAATCAATGTGATGATGGAAAGAAAAGTGCGCTTCGGCTTCAAATACCGCAGCGCCAGGAAAAAACTAAACGGAAGGCTCAATTTGAGATTAGCTTGCCCGCAAAGTCGGTGAAGTCCTACTTCGCAAGGGCGTATGCTTTCAGTTCTTCCAGCGTGACAAACTCGAGCGCGGAAGCATGTGTTGCTTCAAGGTCCACCGGCGCCGCGCGGTTGTGATCCAGCGCGTTTTTCCAACGGGCAACGCAGACGCACCATTTATCCCCGGGTTTGAGGCCGGGGAAACCCCATTCCGGATGTGGTGTGACCAGGTCGTTTCCGTCGAGCACCGAAAAATCGAGAAATTCGCGTGTCACCTTCACACAAACTGTGTGTTGGCCGACGTCCTCAGGACCGGTGCGGCAAAAACCATCCCGATAAAATCCGGTCAGTGGATCGCGGCAACAACACTTCAGCTCAGTTCCTAAAACGTTCGTGGGCATGCAAAACCTACCTATCCATTAAATCTTATCGGGCTGGAAAGATAACGGCAACTCGGAGAAGTACGCAAAAAAATGAGTTTCATCCAAATGGAACGCCGCCATTGCGTGGCTTGACGTGGCAGCTGTTACACGGCAGATCGTCCTTAAAACGTGTCGCGCCGAATGGTTACTGCCTATTGGCTGATTCCAGCTGAGCCAGCACGCGGTTACTTTCAGGACGTAATCAACGATCTGGCGAAACGGTATGCTGCGCCGGAATTTGAACCGCATGTTACGGTCCATGTCGGGGTGAATTGCTCCAATAAAGTTACTGAAGCGGTTTTAATCTCAGCTCGGCGTAGCAAACCAATCGCTCTGCGAGTGCTGAATGTGAGTAACTCCGGTGAGTTTATCAAAACGCTTTTTGTAACCTTCGACCGGAGCTTTCAGCTGCAACGGCTGAATCAAAGCATTCGCAAAGCGGCACAAGATTCATCATCCACCTATCAATTGAATCCGCACTTGAGCTTGCTGTACAAAAATATGTCGACAGCAGACCGGAATCGTTTGGCACGGCGGATTGAAGTGCCGTTTACGGAGGTCACATTCGACTCATTGAAGGCCGTGCGTTGTATATCGCCAACAAAAAGTCGAGCTGATGTAGAAGCGTGGCGCTTCACGGCTGAGACCCCCCTGTCTGGCTGACAAGATCTTACAACTCGAGAACACGGTAAGGTTTGCCGGTTTTTCGGAGGAGCGGAGCCGATACATTGTAAACAGGGATGCCGGTTGAAGTTTTTCCTTCGAGAATACCGTTATGGGCGTGTCCGTGAAAAACGGCATTCACCCGGAACCGATTTATTGGTTCCTCCAAACGACTGGAACCAAGAAACGGGAAGATCTCCGGATTTTCTCCCTTCAGCGTGGCGCGAATAGGAGAGTAATGTAACACTACGACTTTGCGGTCGGTTTGTAGTTTCGCCAGCGCCTGCTCCAATCGTACGGCATGACGGATCGATTCCTGCACGAATTCCTTGATTAGCGGTTCACCCCAGGCATTCAGCATTTGCCGCCCGAAGCCGCCTCCGAAGCCAGCGATGCCCGCAAAACCCACTCCCGCGACATCGGTGGCTTCGCCGTCGAGCAGGTGAATTCCTGAATCATCAAGAATCTTGCAAATCGATTCTGCTCGAGCCGATTCGAAGTCGTGATTACCGAGTACGGCGAGCATGGGAACCTTCACGGCCCCGCGAAGATCGGCCACCAGTGCCTCGGCCTCCTCGGGAAGCCCATAATCGGTGAGATCGCCACAGATCAGCAAGATATCAGCGTTATTGGAAACCTCGGCGAAGGCTTCGTGTAACGTGCCACGCGAATGTTTGCCGTAATGAAGATCCGCAGTCGCAGCGATTCGTAACCCGCGCCTAGCCATCCTATTGAGAAACGTAATGACTGGTGTTGGCGGACGTCGATCCTGTGTGCTGCGGATGCACTCAAGATTGCCTTTCGCTGCGTTATGATCAGTGGTGGCCGTGAAGAAACGAACTGCGCAGAAAACCAAGGGTAGGCGCCTTCATCGCAGGTCGGTGGTTGCGTTGCAGGATGCCGGGGTTCCGTTCTTGATCGGAGGCGCGTACGTTTTAGAGGTTTATTCAGGAGTCTCGCGTGAAACAAAAGATTTCGATTTATATCTCCGACCGCAACATGTCGATCCAGCCATTCGAGCGCTCAAACGTGCCGGATATAAAACGAAAAAAACATTCCCGCACTGGCTGGCCAAAGCCGAGCGCGGCCACGATCATGTCGATCTGATTTTTCGAGCCGGCAATGGGTTATGTGAAGTAGACGACTCATGGTTCCGGCGAGCGTCTGATAGCCACTTTCTTGGCTCGAAGGTAAAGCTTTGTGCGCCGGAGGAAATGATTTGGATGAAAGCGTACATCATGGAACGCGAGCGATTCGATGGCGCTGATATCGCACACATGCTCCAAAGTTGCGCAGACAAACTGGATTGGCCCCACTTGATTGGCCGTTTTGGCCCTGATTGGCGCGTATTACTCAGTCACCTGGTGTTGTTTGGTTTCATCTATCCAGGTGAGCGGGATAAGGTTCCGAGTGCGATCATGGATGAGTTGATCGCGCGATTGCAAAGCGAGAAGCGCCCTGCGGAAAGTAACCTGATCTGTAATGGGACATTACTCTCACGAGAACAATACCTCGTGGATGTTGAGGAGCGTGGATTTCGCGATGCGAGATTGGATACACGAGTGCGAATGAATGCCAACGATATAGCGCATTGGACAGAAGCCATCTCTAAAGAAGACAATGGCCGCGCAACGCAATAGCGATCCCGTGGTTCGTTACGGTCGGTCACCTCATTGACCGTCGCCGTCCGAACTCGTGAGATTTTACCGCGGCGGCGTCGACCTCGGAATCGAATCGAACTCACCTAAAACCGGTGAATTTGCCGGGAATTGTGCCAGCGAAGCAGTTGCGATCTTGCTGCTTGCTTCTTCGAAGACTTTTTTCTCCTCGGGGTAAATTCGACCGTCTGCCGCACCGAGATAATTCTTTGCTGCATCGATTTGGCTTGCGTCAGCCAGAAGCAAGGCCGCGTAGATTGCTGCATGGGGATCACGCAAATCGTCTGGTGGCAGGCTTTGAATAATGGCGAGAGCGTCAGTATTTCGCCCCAGCCGATAGAGAGAGAGCGCGTATGTGATGGCACAATTGAGTTCGCTCGGGGCGCGATCATACGCCTCTTTGGCGAGCTCATGTGAGCGGTCGAGATCCCGCTCGAGATTCAGCCCGAGCCGCGCGAAATCGGCTGTGATGGGCGCTTCGTTGGGAGAACTTTCATGAAGGCGGCGGAGCACGTCGTAAAGTTTTTCGGTGTCGTTATCCTGCCGGTACGTTTTCCGAAGCGCATCGAGGGCCTCCCGCCGCAGCGGAGGATTCTCTGCGACACGCAGCCATAGTTGTTCGGATTGTTTCTCGAAATTCCATTTCGACGCGAGCCGCGCCAGGGCAAGTTGTCCCTCAGGCTTGCTGTTTGTAGATTTCTCCGCGTCGCCCCAAAGCTTGTTGAAATCGTCCGGAGCTTTGTCTCGTGATTGGCGGGCGGCGATTGCCTGATAGGCGATACGCAGGTAATCGGATTCGCCCCAGGTTCCTTTGTGGGTCCATCGCGCCAATCGCTTCCAATTCTTTGTTTCCGCGTATGCATTTGCCACGGCAACAGCGGTAGACACAGAAGTCAGTTTCGCTGTCGGAAGATTTTCAATCCATTTAACAGCTTCTGCGGCCAGTCCGTTCCCGGTCATCCAATCCATCAGCGATGCGAGATCGGACGCATTCTTTGCGGCAAAAGGTTTTACTCGTTCGAGTGATAAGCGGAATTTTTTCTCATCGAGTTTCCGGTAAAAGTTTAGGCAAAGAAGATAGTCGCTGAACGTGACCTCCTGCGACATTTGGAGCTGTTGGGCGTAATTATCAGCCGCCGACAGCTCGTTGCGTTCGACGGCGTCATTAAGTAACGCGCGCAATGCGCCCGTGCGATACGGCGCAAGTTTGCTCAGCCGCTGGAGATTTTCGCGCGCATACGCTTTTTTTTGCGCATCGGTGGAATGGATTTGCAACGCCGCCAGATTGAATTGGTAAAGATCGTTTTGAGGCTCCTTTTTTACGGCATCAGCGAACTGCTCTTCTTGTTCGGCGACATTTCCTTCTGCGGAAGCCACCCAGCCTGCAACGACATGGAAGGCAGCCCTCTCACGGTCTTGTGGAGGAATTTGATCCAACGCCCTCCGGGCAAGATTGAGGTTTCCAAAGCGCAGCGCTGCGGACACAAGATTGAGCTGGCTGTCGGGATCTTTTGGGCGCAACCGCGCGATTTGTTGGCGCCAGGTTACAGCCTCCTCTAAATTTTGTTTCTCTGCTGCTTCGGCTAAAACAGAGAGCGCTGGGAGAGACTCAGGATGTCTCGTCAGGAATTCTTGCGCCGTCTGTGTGGCTTCATCAAATCTTCCCTGCTGCAACATGAATTCGGCTTGCTGTAACACGCGGGTTTGGTGCCAGCCGGCATACACTCTCGAGGTATAGCTCACGAGAACCGCGCCAAGCACGATCGCAAGGATCAAGGCGCCCCCTGCAATAACGAGGCGAGCTGGCCAAACCTGTCGCTCAATGAACGTCTCCAGGCCAAAGAACCTCTGGCGGATTCTTCGATAGCCCGCTTCTTTAATTCGTCCCGAAATTTTCATCGTATCCTAATCGCGGCGCATCGATGGCCTTCGGCTTTCCATCACGTCCTTCCATAAATGAGTCTACGAGCGAGTGGCCACCTCTGGTTCTTCAACTACGGAGATTGATTTAACCGAGTCCTCGATCTTTTCTCTCAAACGCCGGCCCCAAACATATCGTCCCAGTAGCACTTTGACGGTTGCAGTCAGAGGGACGGCCAGGAGCGGACCGATGACGCCGCCAATGATCAAACCCCAGACAAAGATCGATACAATTACTGTCATTGGATGCAATCCAACGTAGTTCCCAACAATTCGTGGCGCGTAAAATATGCCTTCCAGATTTTGTATGAGTATGAAAATGCCCGTCACGATAAGCGGATGCGTCCAATCCCCCCATTGAAATGCTGCAATCAGGACGGCCGGCACCCAGCAAATGATGATTCCGATATAGGGTATCATCGTCAGCACAATGACCATTGCCCCAATCACAGGAGCAAAATTGAGGCCGACAATCATCAGGGCCGTGCCGATGAGGAGCCCGTCGACGAGGCATACTAAAAGTTGACCGCGAAAGTAGGCGGTCACGTAGGAATTGATCTGCGATAAGACTTCCGCCACTTCGTCTCGAAGCGGCGATGCTCGCAGAGGCAAATATTCCTTCCAGTGTTTCTCGATACGGGGTTTTTCATTTAAGAGAAAAAATAAGTAAATTGGCACCAGTATTAAGCTGAGCAGGAAACCTGTAACGCCGAGAAATCCACCTATGCTTTTCTGAAGAATGTCCCAGAACTTTGCCATCAGCGTCGGAAACGCATGCTGCAGAGTAGGCATTTGTTTTTCCACGTACGCCTGAATCCGCTGGCGCTCGGCGCTGGTTAGCCTCGGTTGAGTCGGCGCAATGCTCTCGGCAGCAGGAGATTCCGCGGACCGTTTTGGACTTGGAGTAGGTGCCGTTTGCGTGCGAGGAGAGGCAGACGGGCCAGGTCCGATGAGCCAGTTTGTTAAACTGGTCGATGCAGTCTTAGAGCGTCCGCCGCCGAGAAACCCGAACGTTTGATCAAATCGATAGATCAGATCAACCACGTAATCGCGCGCTCGTTCGGTGTAAGCAGGGACCTGCTTTGCGAAATTTGCGCTTTGTAATGAGATGGTTGGGACAAGCCATGCGGCCAAACCGCCGAGCGCGAAGAAGGCAATGGCGAAAAGCAATGCAACCGCCTTGGTTCGACTGAGCGACCCGCGAGACATTTTCGCCACCAGTGGGTCGAGCAGATAAGTGAGAATTGCTGCAATAGCTACCGGGATGAGGATTGGCTGAAGAAAGCTAATTATATTGGCGCTGGCCCAAATCACCGTTCCAATAATCAGCACAAGAAGGACCACGCAGAAGGCCGTCAATGCCGCCCACATCGTTTTCCGCTGCCACGCTGTGGGGTAATCGCTCATCTGTATGCAGAAATCTGCCGCTACTGTGTAGGATTCGTTTTTGGGGGTTGACCGTTGCCCATCGGGCCCTTCGTCCTTTCGATCTTGTTCGCCAGATTTTTGTTTTTGGGATCGAGCGTTAACGCTTTTTGCCAGGATGCGACCGCTTCCGAGAGTCGATTCAATTTAAAATACGCGTCACCAATATGCTCGAAGATCACCGGGTCTTCGTGGTCGGCAGTTCCCGCGGCGGTCAGAAGATTGTTTAATGCCTGATCGAACTTTCCCTTTCGAAATTCTACCCAACCGAGACTATCGAGGTACGACGCGTTATTCGGATCCATCTCGAGAGCGCGCTTAATCATCGCTTCAGCTTCATCCAGGTTCATGTTGTGATCAGCCCACATGTAACCGAGGTAATTGCACGCCTCGGCCGAATTCGCCGGATCTAGTGCGATCGATTTGCGAAGAAGATCGGCGGCCTTTTGATAGAGCCCGGCCTGCTCGGCCGTTGCGCCATAATTGAAATAGAACTTGGCGTTGGGAATGTCGTTATCCTGTTCGAGTTGCGCTTCGTGCAACGCCTCCTCGAATGTGGCCACTGCCTGCTGGGTTTGTTTGGCTTCGCTTTGAGCTACGGCCAGATAGTAAACGATCTCCGGTGCCCCCAGGAAGCGACGTCGGGCTTCCGTCAGTAACTTGACTGCACGATCTGCGGCTTTCAATGGCCCGAGGTACAGTTCCGCGAGATGCAAATAGGTACCCACGTGATTCGGATTGATCAGCAGGCTTTGCTCATAATTTGCAGCCGCCTTCGCGAAGGCCGCTTTCGCTTCATCCACTTTCCTTGCGCGTTGGAGCGACCGGGCTTCATCGTCCAGTACCTGTGCCAGCAAGTCATAGGGTTGATACTTGTCTGGATGTTCTTTTATGATCTCCTCGAGCATCTCAACTGCTTTGCTCCGCTGATTTGTGAGAATAAAGCCCGTCGCTAGTTTCTCTCGGGCATTTGCATCATCCGGTTGCAGTTCGAGCACACGCAGATAAAGGGGAATTGCATCTTTCAATTGCTGCGAGGCGGCATAGTAATCGGCCACGTCCTTTAGGATTGCAGGGGCATCTCCGGCACGTTCGGCTGCTCGTTTGAAAATCTCATTGGTTCGTTTCAACTCGTCAGGTTTCGGTTGTGAGTCGGACTTAAAAAGAAGCGCTACGTAAAGTTTACCGAGCCGCAGCCAAAAATTAGCGTCGTCGCTGCGAACATTCGTGGCGCGATCCAGAACCTCGATCGCTTTTTTCTCTTGCCCGGCTGCTATCTCGATTTCGATCAGGCGTTGGTAGCCGTCGATGTCAGCGGGATTCAGAGTAATGGCTCGATTGGCGTAGTCGATCGCTTGATCGGTTTTCTTCAGGTACTTCGCGTAAATGAATGCGAGCTGTTGATACGGTTCGGCATCGTTCGGGTTTGCCTTCACGGCATCCTTCAACACGTCAATGGCTTGTGGAAAATCCTCCTGATCTATTAATAACCCGGCGACTCGGGAGGCGAGTTGGGATTGACCGGGATCGACGTTCAGCACCTTGCGATAGGCCTCCAGTGCGCGATCTATTTCGCCGTTTTCTTCAAATGACATTCCTTCGACAAAATGAACCAGGGCGTCGGCCTTGTGCGCGCTTTCCGAGCGCAATGCCAGATCGGAAGCCGGTCTCGAGGTAACCGAATCATCCTGACGAGCTGCTTTTTTTGTTAGGGCCGATGAAGACCCACTCCTTGGTGGTGAAGTTTTCGCCGATCGATTGTCCGCCACACTGGAGGGCACCGGAACGACGAACACCAACAAAAGACACAACCACGGCAAAATGCCCGAATTTTTCTTCTGCCGCCTCACGCGTGTAATGTTAGGCTGTGGCGAAACCTCCGCAAACGGCCTCCAGAAGCTTCCAGGTATGGCTCGCAGGCAGGTTTGTTGATATCTAGCAGCACCCGGTTTGCGCTACGGGTCGGGCCCTTTGCAAATTCGTTGTATGCCGTGTTACGCCTTGTAACGGAGGCGTTTCTTGTGCCGGTGCGCCTTCATACGTTTACGGCGTTTATGCTTCGCGATTTTCGCTTTTCGTCTTTTTTTAAGAGAGCCCATTCAGTGTTTCAAATTGGCGAGTGCTGATTCAACCATCAGATGTGTTGCAATGCAACTTCGTTCTCGATCTGTTCACTTCTTCAGCATCGAATTGCGCTTAGGCTTAAACTCACTTTGCGCTTTCCACTCGGGAAACTTGTCGCCGTTGGCAACCTCGTAACCGACTTCGAATAGAAGTTGGATGTCTTGTACTGCCCCGGAAAGATCCCAGTTCGCATTAACTTCGTCCGATACCTGGTGGTAATAGTGTTCGGTGTAGTCGTCCTTTTTTTGCTGCCCGAAATTAGCCGGTTTGCCGATGAAATTAGTGCCGCCTCCAGTATAAAGTGAGGGCACGCCCACCTTCGAAAATTCAAAATGATCGGCACGATAGAAACTCCCTTTCTCCGGCTGACTGTTCGGTTTCATCTCTCTTCCGTTTCTTTTGGCGGCAGCAGCTAACAAATCGTCAAGCGTCGAATTGTTGTCACTAAGATCCTCGATATCGCGAGTCTTCCCCCAGGCGTTCACTGTGTCGACATTGATATCGGCCAGTGTCTCTTGCAGCGGGTAAAGCGGATGCAGGGCGTAGAATTTCGCTCCAAGCAAGCCTGCTTCTTCCGCCGTAGTGGCCATAAACAAAACCGACCGCTTCGGTGGCGGATTTAATCTTTTGAACGCAGCCGCCAGCTCGATGAGCGCCGCAACACCAGACGCGTTGTCAATGGCTCCATTGGAAATCTGATCTCCCTTTAAGTCGGGGTGACGCCCGAGATGGTCCCAGTGTGCGGTATAAAGGACGTATTCGTCTCGCAACCTGGCATCGTTCCCTTCCAGTTTGCCGATCACATTATGCGATTTGAATGAGCGAATTTGTTGTTTGATGCTGATGTTTGCCTTTGCCTTCAGAGTGACTGGCCGGAATTCTTTGGTAATTGCTGACTTCTTCAATTCATCATAATCCTGGCCGCAGTCGGCCAGTAATTTCCTGGCCGCATCGAGACTGATCCAGGACCGTGCTGCCACCATATCCATGTTTTTGTTTGGAGAGTCGATTTCGTAGTTTTCCTTGGCCCAGCTCGTTCTCACGACCGAATAGGGGTAACCAGCTGGCCCGGTTTCGTGGATGATCACAGCAGCGGCAGCTCCCTTTTGTGCCGCGATCTCGTATTTGTAAGTCCAGCGGCCGTAATAAGTCATTGCTTTCGCCTTAAACATCTTTTCATCAAGTTTCGATGGATTTTTCGGATCAGGAATGGGCGGATCCCCAATCAACATCAACAGCGTTTTGCCATGGACATCGACATTTTTGTAATCGTCCCATCCGTATTCCGGTGCGACGACACCGTACCCGACGAACACCATATCCGAGTTATCGATTGTGATCTCTGGTTGCAGGCGCGCAGAGGACGCGATGAAATCGTCAGGGTAACGGAGGTCAACGGTGTTATTCCCGGCGACAAATGACATTTTTGGTTCGCTCTTGATCTCCGCGAGAGGAACTTCCTGTACGTAGGTCTGGTCCGGATTTCCTGGCGTCAGTCCGAGCTCCTTGAATTGTTCAGTGATATAGTTCACGGACAGTTCCTCGCCTTTTGTTCCCGGTGCGCGTCCCTCGAATTCATCCGAGGCCAGCACCTTAATGTGCGCGAGCATTCCGTCGGGTGTGATTGCTTCCAGCGCCGGTTCCAGATGCAATGTTAGTTCGTCGGCGGCGAAAAGATAATTCCCGGCGATGAGAAGAATTGCCAGAGAGCAGCGTACGATTTTCACGCCATACCAAGACGTTGCACCGGTGTTTGTGTCAAACACTGAACTACGGGTAAGCGTCTGCGACTTCTTGGTGGGTTTGTTAGCTATTTGTTCTTCTGCGGCGAGTCCGCAGGTACCCTGTTTTTCTCTTGCCCGTTGGCACCAATTTTTTTGAGGAAGGGTTCGACAGATTGTTTGCGGCCCAGGAACTTCTCGACCGAGACATTAACGTCGCGCGAATCACCGGCCTCGTAGATTTCATGCCGTAATTTCATTCCGGCCTGCTTATCGAGATACCCGTCCTTCGCCTTTTCGAAGACGGTTGCCATATCTGCGGCGATGGCATCGGCCCAGGCATAACCGTAGTACCCGGCGTCGTAACCATTGAGTCCTCGAAAACTCGAGATGAAGCTGGTTTGTGGATCGATCGGCAGAAAAATGCGCTCGAAGACTCGATTGGAAATGGCGACACAATCATATCGTTTCTCCGGCGAATGTGGCCCATGCAGGGCAAGATCGGCCTCGGCAAACGCAAATTGTCGCCGGTAAAATGTCCCTGCGGTGGCGAACCTTGCGTCGTTCACCTTCTTGATCATGTCGCCCGGGATTTTTTTCGAGTGATCGCGGTAATCCGCCGCGAATGTGTCGAGCACCTGCTTGTCCCAAATCCAGTTTTGCAGCATCTGCGACGGCGCCTCAACAAAATCGACCGGCACGCGCGTGCCGGCAAAGCGGCTGTACTTGGCGCGGGTCAAAATGCAATGGAGCGCATGTCCGAGTTCATGGAAAAGAGTTTCGACTTCAGCGTGACTCAGTAGCGAAGGCTTATCGCCGATCGGCGGCGGCAGATCTAAAACCACCGCGACGGCTGGAGCCTGGTATTTGTCACCTGGCAAATGGCGGCCGTTTATAATCTCAAATTCACCGCCGCGGGCGGTTTTTCCTTCTCGCGGAAAGAGGTCCAAATATAAGAGGCCGATCGGTTCCCCGGGATCGCCATTGGAAACGACATAGAGACGCAAATCATCCGTCCATTTGTACGGTGGTTCAGTTTGATTAAAACGCAGACCAAAGGCGCGCCCGAAGATGAAGAACATTCCATCGAGCGTTTGTTGAAAAGGAAAAAAATTCCGCAGCGCTTCCTTATCAAGGGCAAATTTTTGCCTGTTCAGTTGATTTGTGTAGTAACGCCAGTCCCAAATGTGGATGCGCGCTTCGGGATCGCCCGTTTCCAGAGCCTTCATTTTTTGGAACTCCCGCAGTTCCGCTTCAAACTTTGGCTGAATGCCCGCTACGAGCTTGCCGATGTAGGTCCGTGCGCTGACGGCAGTCTTAGCCATCCGCAGTTCCGCCTGATAATCTGCCCAGGATTTGTACCCAAGCTTCAGCGCGATCCGGTTGCGTACGGCCAGCATTTCATTAATCAGCGGCACATTCTTCTCTTGTGCGAGCGAATCATGGGCCACGTAAAGACGCTTGCGCGTGGCTTCGCTGCGAGCGCAATCTTCGACGATGTTGTATTGCCACATCGCGTCCGCCATTACTCGGTAATGATCGTTGTCTATCCTGATTCCGGGAGACGAGAGGAAGTCCTCCGGTACGCCATCGAGCTCAGCTTTAGTGAAAACAACCGGCGCTTTTGCGCCGATCAGATTGCTCTCAAACTGGGCGGCAACCTCCGAGAGCTCACCGCGAAGCTGCTTGATTTGCTCGCGCTCATGGGAAGGCATTTCCATTCCCGCGCGTCGAAACTCGCGCAACGTCGTGGCCAGAAGCCTGCCGTCCTCGCCAGTCAGCTTCGGCTTTTTCGAAGCGAATGCCTTGATCGCGTTGAAAACATCTTCGCGATAGTCGAGGCCGACGTTCCACTCCTCGAGCTTCTTCCGTGCGCCATCGGCGGCTGCCCGCATGAGCGAATCTGGATGAGTCTCGGCGATCAGAGCGACGCGATTTGCGGCGACGCTCGATTCCGCCCGCAAATTTTCCAGCGCCGCCACCGTGTTCTCGAAAGTAATATGATCCAGATCCTGTGAGCCGATTTCAGCCAGCGCGGAATTACCCTTCGCGATGGCGGCCGTAACCGATGCCCTCAGAGCATCCGGGGTCCGTTCGAAATCGGGAGCGGCCATCACGCGATTTGTTCGGGCCGCGGCAACCTCAAAACTGTCGATCGCCGTCACGTCAGCGGCAGGAAGGTTACGGGTCAAACCAGTCAGCAGGAGGAACAACAAGAGACCACTGCGTTTCATTGTCCCTGCGAACCGAATCGGCTACCCACGTCAGCCAGCAACCGTATCCAAATGCGTACAACGAGTTGGCAGTCTCTTTGCTGCCTCGGCGTCTGCGCGCATTTTCAACCTCATCGACTATCCTTGGACTCAGTCGGCGCTGCTTTGTTTTTCTCTTGCCCGTTGGCGCCAATTTTTCTCAGGAAGGGTTCGACGGATTGTTTGCGGCCCAGGAACTTCTCGATCGAGACATTAACGTCGCGCGAATCACCGGGCTCGTAGATTTCATGCCGTAATTTCATTCCGGCCTGCTTATCAAGATATCCGTCCTTCGCCTTTTCGAAGACCGTTGCCATATCTGCGGCGATGGCATCGGCCCAGGCATAACCATAGTACCCGGCGTCGTAACCGTTCAGATGACCGAAATAGGAGACGAACGTGGTGCTTGGGTCGATTGGGAGAAAGACTTTTTCAAGGATCGGGTTGGAAATTCCCACGCAGTCGTACGGCATATCCTCTGCGTGCTGGTTGTGCAATGCAAGGTCGAGCGCCGCGAACGCGAACTGGCGGCGGTAAAACACTCCCGCGTTCGCAAGTTTCGCGTCGTTCATCTTTTTGATTGTCTCGGCTGGAATCTTTTTGGAAGGATCCCGGTAATCGGCTGCGAACGTATCGAGAACCTTCTTGTCCCACACCCAGTTTTGAAGCATCTGTGATGGGGCCTCTACGAAATCTCCAGGGACATGCGTGCCAGCGAAACGGCCATACTTCGCACGAGTGACAATGGAATGCAGAGCATGGCCGAATTCGTGAAACAGAGTCTCTACTTCCTGGTGCGTCAACAAGGATGGTTTATCCGCTGTTGGAGGCGAAAAATTGCAAAGCAATGCCACAGTTGGTCGCTGGTACTTCCCATCCGCCAATAGCTTGCCGCTAATGATATCGAATTGCGCGAAGTGATTGAATTTCCCTTCCCGCGGAAACATATCGAGATAGAACATCCCCAGCGGTTCGCCAGTGGAAGAATCGCTTACTACGTAAAGCTGAAGATCATCAATCCACTTCTTAGGAGCAGCGATTTGCTCGAACTTCAGGCCAAAAATGTTCTGATAAATGTTAAACATCCCATCGAGCACTTTTTGGAACGGGAAAAATGCGCGCAACGCTTCCTTGTCCACGGCGTACTTTTGTTTGTCCCGCTGGTTCGCATAATAACGCCAGTCCCACACCTCGATTTTTGCGTTGGAATCGTTCGTTTCAGCGGCCTTCAGTTTCTGTAACTCTGCTATTTCACTTTCAAACTTTGGCTGAATCCCTGTGACGAGATCGCTGATATATTTCTGAGCGTTTGCGCCAGTCTTGGCCATCTTGACTTCTGTTTGATAATCATCCCACGACTTGTAACCGAGTCGCAGCGCAATTTTGTTCCGGAGCTCGAGCATTTGGTTCAGAACCGGAACATTTGTCTCCTTTGCCAGCGTGTCTCGAATAACGTAAAGCTGCTTGCGAGTCGCTTCGCTCTTGGCATTCTCCTCAACCGTGTTGAATTGCCAGGTAACATTGGCCATCACGGTGTAGGCGTCGTCTCCTGTTCGCACGCCAGGCGAAGCAAAGAAGCTTTCCGGGAGTCCTTCCAAATCAGCTTTCGTGAAAATCACCGGCGCATTGACCTTCACGATATTCGTGTCGAAATCAGTTCCCAGTTTGGACAACTGCTTGCGCAGCTGTTCAACCTCCTTGCGTTGATCTGGGTGAAGGTCTAGTCCGGCGCGTCGATAATCGCGCATTGTTTCGTTTAATAATTTTTCGTCTTCACCTGAAAGCTTTGGGTGCGTGTCGGCGAATGCCTTGATCGCCTTGTACACGTCCTCACGATAATCGATGCCGACGGCCCAATCTTGAAACGCTTTTACCGCATTTTCCGCGGCTGCGCGCATTTCCGGGTTCGTGTTTGTTTCTTTGATGATTGTTGCTCTGTTTGCCGCCAGGGACGCCTGGTAAGTGAGATCGTCCAGCGCAACAACCGTGCTTTTAAATGTCACCTTTTTCGGGTCTTGTGAGCCGATCTGATTCAACGCCTTGTTCGCCTTCGCAATGGCATCATTCATCATCGCTGTAATTGCTGCTGGCGTTTGCTCCCAATCAGGAATTGTGAGCACGGCGTTTGCCTTCGCGGCGGCGGCCCGAAAGTCATCGACGGTTTTCAGATCAGCACCCGAGAGCGTGTAGTTCAAAACAAAAACGAATAGCAGCAAAGGCGACAAGGATTTCATGAAAATTTGGTGTCGGCGAACATCCATGGCAGCGCGTAAAAGGCAAGCTTGATTAGCCATGCCTCATGCCGTTTGAATACGAGAAGCCAGGAAACGTGCGTAAGGATGATTCAGAAATTTGTTGTCGCTTTCATTCCCGTGTTTGTTGCCATCGATCCAATTGGGCTTGTGGCGATTTATATGGGACTCGCGCCCACCGCTTCAGCAGAGCAGCGCAAACGGCAGGCCGCGCTCGGGTTGCTTACAGCGTTCTGCGTTGCGATTGGATTTGTTTTTCTGGGACAGATTATTTTTGACGCGCTCGGAATTACCGATGCCGACTTTCAAGTCGCCGGTGGTCTTATCCTTCTCGCTCTCGCGGGGCGTGAATTGCTCAACGTGGGACCGGCCAGTCCTGGTTGTAGCCATGAATTTGGAATTGTGCCGTTAGGGATGCCCTTGATTGCTGGTCCGGCGTTGCTTACCGCCCTGCTTGTCCTGGTTGATACAGTCGGCATCGTCTTTACGCTTGCATCGCTACTCGCCAATCTCGTCTTAGTCGCCCTCGCATTCTGGAATGCGGATCGGTTCGCACGTTGGATGGGAATGCAAGGCTTACGCGGCATATCGAAAATCGTCGCGCTCCTTCTCGCGGCGATTGCCGTCAGTCTGATTCGTCGCGGTTGGAACACGTCCGCGTGACTGGCTAGCCTTCTAACAAACTCCTGGCGCCGGCTTTCGCCGGTCGCCATTACTTCGAATGTTGTTCGAAGTTAAAAAATTGATTCTACAGGTGGGCCGCTCGCAATGTGCCTGCGTGACGAAGGCCAGAATTCCTTTAACTCCGCACTTTTGTCGCCGGCCTGGTATCTCGCGTTGAGCTCGGTTTCGATCGCTTTGATCTCATCCTGCTGTGGAAGCGGCATTCCCGAGTAGATGTAGGCTGGCACTTCATTGCGGTTGCGAGTGAAGGGAACCTGGGCATAAAGCTCCAGACGACGCTTCTGCAACTGGTCCGTAGTCCAGTTCTTGTAAACTGGGTTTACATGTCCCCATGCATCCGGATTGCGCGCATAGCGATCATACGGGTAACCGCCAGTTACCGCGGGACCGGGCGACGGGGCTGGCTGTTGTGCGCACCCCATGAGGCCAACAGCAAATGATGCCAACAATAATCGTTTCATACTCGTACCTCGGTTAGAGATTCACATACTCGCATTTAACCACAGAAATGCCTCGTAGTCGCACGTTTATTTTGCTTTTCGCTACCTGAGAATCGGGTTATCGTGTCGCAAATCCGAATAGTCGCCTTAACCCGATTCAGACTAACGCAGCCTAAGAGACGCGTGGCGTCGTTGACACCTCGGCGGCTCTTGTTACTATCGTCGGTTCAATGAGATTTCCTTTACCGCTTACAGCGAAAATCGCAGCTTACGTAATCGGGCATAAGTTACGTGGCACGAAGAAATTCGCCACGGTGCTTCAGCTCGAACCGCTGCACACGTGCAATCTCACTTGCACAGGTTGTGGGCGGATTCGGGAGTACTCCACATCGCTAAAGGACATGATGAGCCTGGAGGATTGTCTCGGGGCGGCCAATGAATGTAACGCGCCGATGGTTTCCATCTGCGGCGGCGAACCGCTGATTTATCCACACATTGAAGCATTGGTGGATGGATTGCTTGCTCAGCGACGGATCGTCTACATTTGCACAAATGCGATGTTCATGCGCAAAAAGATGCGCGAATGGATGGCCTCGCAGGTGGCGAGTCGACCGGAATTTGTTGAGGAAAAAATCGGTGCACTGATTCGCGTTGGATTGTTGAGCGACAAAGACGCGGCTGAAATTCGCAAGGGACCAAAAGATGCGGCGAAGCCAACGATCGGTCCGAGCAAATGGATGTATTGGAATGTGCATCTCGACGGTTTGGAGCGGACGCACGATTTGATTGTCGAGCGCGAGGGCGTTTTCAAGGAATGCATTTTGGCAATCAAAATGGCCAAGCTGCTTGGTTATCAGGTGGCGACGAACACGACTGTCTATAAGGAAACCGATATGCAGGAGATCGAACAAATGTTCGATTATCTCTCCGACCTTGGCGTGGACGGGCACACGATCACCCCTGGATATGATTACGACGCGGCCAAGAAAGACATGGTCAAACGGCTCAATCTTCGCCCGGAAAATTTCTTTCTGACTCGTGCGATGACGATTGAAAAATTCAACAAAATCGAGAAATGGATGAGTCGTTATACATTTCTCGGTACGCCGGTTTATTTTGAATTTCTTGCAGGTAAGCGGGGTCTGACGTGTTCCGCATGGGCGATCCCAACACGGAATATCCGCGGCTGGAAAGGCCCATGCTATTTGATGACGGATGCGCACTATTCGAGCTATGCAGAGTTGCTGGAAAAGACGGAATGGGAACGCTACGGCGTAGTCGATGGGGTGGCCCGCGATAGCCGGTGCGAGAATTGCATGGTGCATTGCGGCTACGAGCCCACCGCGACATTGGGATTGCAATCCCAACGGGGAGACACATGGAAAACCATCAAATTCAATTTCGGTGCGAAGCCAAAACCATCTCGCCGAGGGAGCGAGGTTTTGGCTTTCAATGGTGTAAGTTCTGGTAACGGGCATCTGACGGGCAAACGCGCACAAGTTGCGGCGAAAGCCTCGTAACGATCGGATCTCCATGCCGGAATCATCAAAGAACCTCATTGCATTGCCGAGCGCGCCGTCAGACGCCTCGGAATCGTATTCGGCGACGGACGCAGAAATAGCGCATGCAATAAGACAGGCCCAGGAGAACCTGCTGCGGCAGCAAAAGCCTGACGGCCATTGGTGCGGCGAACTGATCGTAGATAGCACTCTCTGCTCCGATTACATCGTGTTCATGCATTGGTGCGGCGAAGTAGACGCGCAATTGCAGCGCCGCTGCGTGCGCCACATTCTCAAACGTCAGTTGCCGGATGGAGGATGGAACATCTACCAAGACGGACCCAGCGAGATCAATGCGTCTGCGAAAGCATATTTTGCATTAAAGCTGGCCGGCTGTTCGGTTGACGCGCCATTTATGCAGGAGGCACGCGCAAACATCATTCGGCGCGGCGGCATTCCGCAGATGAACACGTTCAGCAAGCTTTATCTCGCGTTGCTGGGCCAGTTTCCATGGAAGTACCTGCCCGCCATCCCGCTCGAGATGGTGCTTCTTCCACAGTGGGCGCCGTTTCACATTTACAAAATGTCCTCGTGGAGCCGGGCCATGCTCGTGCCGCTGGCCATCATTAATCATTTTAAGCCCACTCGGGTGCTGCCCGGTGAAAAGCAATTGCACGAACTTTATCCCCTTGGCACCGAACAAAGCGATTTGCGCCTGCCGCGCAGCGAACCTTTCTGGACCTGGCGCAATTTCTTTCTGCGCCTTGACGATACTCTGAAATTCATGCAGCCGCTCCGAATTCGTCCTCTTCGCCGCCGTGCATTGGAGGAAGCCGAGCGGTGGATGCTCGAGCGGATAGGCGAAGGCAGCGATGGCCTTGCGGCTGTGTTTCCTGCGATGTTGAATTGTTTGATCGCACTGCGCGCCCTGGGGTATTCGAAAACACATCCGGTTTACGCCAAGGCGGAAAAAGACTTTGCCGGACTGTTTGTTGATGATCCGGAGGATTTTCGCATTCAGCCGTGCTTATCTCCGGTCTGGGATACCGCGATCACAGTCATTTCGCTGGCGGAATCCGGCCTTCCCCCGCAGCATCCAGCGCTAGAGAAGGCTGCCGATTGGCTGGCTAGTAAAGAGGTGCGCATTCGTGGTGATTGGGCGGTAAACAATTCGCATCCGCAGGCAAGCGGGTGGGCGTTCGAGTACAACAACATTTATTATCCCGACACTGATGATACGGCGATGGTGTTGATGGCACTCCGACTGGTTCAACCGAAACATCCAGAAGCTCTCAATGAACTCTTTCGCCGCGCACTGGATTGGCAGCTCAGCTTCCAATGTCGCGATGGCGGTTGGGCCGCTTTCGACAAAAACGTGACTACACCCTGGTTGGAAGACATGCCGTTTGCCGACCACAATGCCATTCTGGATCCGACTTGCAGTGATCTTACAGCCCGGACACTTGAGCTTCTCGGTTATATCGGGTTCGATCCCAAGACCCAATCTGTTCGCGATGCACTGCAGTATTTGATCGACACACAGGACGAAGATGGATCCTGGTACGGTCGTTGGGGCGTCAATTACATTTACGGTACCTGGCAGGTGCTGCGAGGCCTGCGCGCGATCGGGCAGGACATGACGCAACCGTGGATATTGCGTGGTCGCGATTGGCTTGAAAGTTGTCAAAATAATGACGGCGGTTGGGGTGAGACCTGTGGCACTTATGAAAGTCCGTCGACCAAAGGCATTGGCGAGAGTACGGCGTCACAAACCGCATGGGCAATTATGGGCATCTGTGCCTGTGGCGATCTCGATCGACCGAGTGTTCAACGAGGTTTGCGCTACCTGCTTAGTTCACAGAAGCCAGACGGCTCATGGAACGAGGAGCAAATCACCGGAACCGGTTTCCCTCGCGTGTTCTATCTGAAATACGACATGTATCGTCAGAATTTTCCGCTGCTCGCGCTGGCCACCTACGTTAACTATCGCAGCGGTATCGGACACCGTCCGGGCTTTTATCGCTGCGATCGTTAGGCGAAAATGCCTAGGTTGCGGCATTGGCCTCAGTTAGCCAAAAATAAAACCTGCCGCGCGGCGTACTTCGATCTAATTGTAAGGATTATGGCTTACGAATTACCGAAATTACCTTACTCATACGATGCGTTGGAACCGCATATCGATGCGAAGACAATGGAGATCCATTACACCAAGCATCACCAGGCATACGTCAATAACCTGAACAACGCGGTCAAAGGCAAACCTGATTTAGAAAACAAGTCGGTTGAAGACCTGATCCGCGATCTCAATGCGGTGCCGGAAGACATTCGCACTGCCGTACGGAACAACGGCGGAGGGCATGCGAATCATTCGTTCTTTTGGACAATCATGGGACCAAACGCCGGCGGTGAACCCAAAGGCAAACTCGCCGATGATATCAAATCAACGTTTGGCAGCTTCGACGATTTCAAAGAGAAATTCGCGGCCGCTGGTGTAGGGCGTTTTGGCAGCGGCTGGGCATGGCTGATCAAGAACAAGAACGGAAAACTCGAAGTCATTTCCACGCCAAACCAGGATAGTCCTTTGATGGACGGCAACACGCCGATCCTTGGCGTTGATGTCTGGGAGCACGCTTACTATCTCAAATATCAAAACCGCCGGCCCGATTACATCAAAGCGTGGTGGAACGTGGTCAACTGGGATGCGGTAGGGAAGAACTACTAATTGGTGTTTGGCTAGTTCTGGTGTAGCGGCGGTCTGTGACCGCCGCTAAACTTGTACGCGTCCGGCGGCCATAGATGCTGCTACAGAACATGGCTTATCTAAACGAAAACTATCTTAAGCTCCAGGCGGGCTATCTTTTCCCGGAAATCGCCCGGCGGGTACGCGAATTCTGTGAATCGAATCCGGAAGCTGCCAGGCGTCTGATTCGCTGCGGAATTGGAGATGTGACGGAGCCGCTGCCACGTGCGGCAATTGATGCGATGAAGCGAGCCATCGAAGAGCTTGGGCATCGTGAGACCTTTCATGGCTACGGTCCCGAGCAGGGTTACGAATTTTTGAGATCGGCGATCGCTCAGCACGATTATCGAGATCGGAACATCGACATCGCTGACGATGAGATTTTTGTCTCTGAAGGATCGAAGTGCGATTGCGGGTACATCCTCGATATTCTGGGGGACCAGAACAAAGTGGCGGTGCCCGATCCGGTCTACCCGGTTTACGTCGATACAAATGTGATGACTGGGCGCAGCGGGCCTGCAAGGAAAGATGGCAGCTATGAAGGCATTCTGTATTTGCCCTGCACAGCGGAAAACGGATTTGTTCCCGATCCACCGGCAGAACACGCCGATATCGTTTATCTTTGTTTCCCGAATAATCCAACCGGCGCTGTTGCATCGCGTGAACAGCTCTCGCGGTGGATCGATTACGCGCGAGAGCACGATGCGCTGCTTCTCTTCGATGCGGCATACGAGGCGTACATTCGCGACGACCCTCACCTCAATCCTCTCCCTGACCAGGGCGAGGCGGACGCGAAGCGCCAGGTGAGGGTTGAATTTAAAATTCCGCATTCGATTTTCGAAATTCCTGGCGCGCTTGACTGCGCGATTGAGCTACGCAGTTTTTCCAAGAACGGCGGGTTCACTGGCGTGCGTTGCGGATTTACGGTTATGCCGAAATCTGTGCTCGCGCGGACCGAGAATGGACGTCGACTGCCACTTCATCCACTGTGGCAGCGGCGTTGGAGCACCAAATCAAACAGCGTGAGTTATCCGGTGCAACGCGCTGCGGAAGCGCTTTACTCGCCTGAAGGACGTAAGGAAATTCGAGCCCTTATTGAGCATTACATGGGGAATGCGAAAATTCTTCGGGCCGCAGCGGTGGAGGCTGGTCTGAACGTTTTTGGCGGCGTAAACGCGCCATACATTTGGGTGAAAACACCCGATGGCGTGACGAGCTGGCAAATGTTCGATCGCATGCTGCGGGATCTGAACGTAGTCATCACGCCGGGCGCAGGTTTTGGTGCCCAAGGTGAAGGTTACATTCGCATTTCAGCGTTCAACAGCCGCGAGAACGCGGAGGAAGTAGCGCGTCGGTTAACAAAACTGTAGGCGGCTCACTGGTCGAGGCTCAAGGCCGACGCAGAAACAACGTCGCATTCCAGCTTCGCAAAGGAATGCTGCGACAGCCGAATTCCCTGGCAATTTTCGGAGTCGTACCTTGCCGTTCTTTCGCGAATTTAATAAAACCGCTGACAACTCAAACTCCCTGCTAGTGAAAAGAAAATCCAGTTCGGAAATCGATGAGACCCCAGTTTCGTCGACTCTCGTCAATGTGCGCAGTGTACTCGGCTCGTGCGCGGTCTTCGCGGGACTCTTGTTAGCGCTGCTGAATGTTGACAAGTCTTTCGTACAAGCACGGCAGCAGCATAGCCACAGGCCGACAACTATTGACCGGTTACTTCCCACTTTATTTGACTGCTCCAAGGTTCACGAATTGGGCATCGACAAGCAAACAAACCTGAGAGCGGGTGCCATCATGATTTTCTGCGGTGAAGCGCAAGGAGGTTCAGCTTCATCATCGGGTAAGGTGTCTCACCTTGTCGAAAGATTGTCGCAACCCGTGGGGTTCGGCACAACGGATATCGACCTGATCACAGGCACCGAAGCCTTTCCGCACATCGATCAATCTACGACATTCATCGCGGGAAACCCGGATAACCCCCTCCAGATCGTGGTCGCCTACAACGACACGCGAGGCGCTGATGCCAGTCCAAGCAGCGGCGCCGGAGCATCGGTCTCCACCGACGGCGGTAACACGTTCACCCGACTGACCACCGCCAGCGGCCAAGGCCCTTTTCCAAATTCCTCAAGTCCTGTCGTTCTGTACAACAAGCCAAGCCAGACTTGGTTTACTGTGTGGCTGGATGGCGACTGTCCGGGTTTAGGCGGGTACAAATCCATCACACCCTGGGATCCAAATAGTTGGACTCATTTTTGCATTCACAGCGGCGGCAGCCATGATAGACAATCGGGCTGGGCTGATAATAACCCGTCCTCCCCTTTTTACGGGCGGATGTATGTTTCGTGGAACGATTTCAGCATAGGGGGCGCACTGTTCGCGACGTTCTCCACTAATAATGGCACCACATGGCAGAGCCCGGTACCGGTGAGCAACACCGGTACCTTCATCCGTAACGTTCAGCTTATCGGCGACGTCAGTACCGGCGACGTTTACATCGCCGGCATGGATGAAGGAGGCGGAGGTTTCCCTCACAACGACACGAATTACGTCTTCAAATCCACCGATGGTGGTAACACATGGGCTAATACCTACGCCGGTCCCACCTTTCCAGGACCAGGCATCGGGTCTGCGGGGTATTTCGCCGTCATGTTTCCGGATGACGGTGGCTACTGGCGTTACGAAGGTTGGGGTCAGCCCGCTGCTCTGAACGGCGTGGTCCACTTGGTCTACACCCAGCACGGCGTGGGAAGCGACCCTGGCGACATTTATTGTATTCGCTCGACCGACGGCGGTGTGACTTTTGACGAGCCGTTCAAGTTGAACACCGATGCGACTACTCGCGCCCAATGGCAGCCGAGCTTGTCAGTCACCACGGATGGCAACGCTTTTGCCACGTGGTACGATCAGCGGGAGACAGAGAACTGCGCCAAGGGCGATTCGGCTGTACCTTGCTACAGCATATGGGGACGCAAATCCACCGACAATGGTGTCACCTGGCTCCCGGACACGCCGGTATCGGACGTTGTTAGTCCGCTTCCTGATCAGCCCGATCCGGGCGTTGTGGCAACCTACGCGAGCGACTACGATTATGGATCCTCAGTGCCCAACCTGCACCTGCACGCATGGTTGGATGGGCGCGTACCCATCAACGGAATTTCGCAGCAGGATGCTTTCTTTGATAGAGAACCAGGCTCGACGGGGACGCCAACTCCAAGTCCCACATCGACGCCCACGGGTACGCCGAGAGTGGTCCCCACGCCGCGATTTCGACCGACCCCACACCCGCGACCGTAAAGCGTGAGTGGAGAGGCGCTCTCGGGTGATTTGACTCATCGCATGAGCCCTGCATAGAGCGAGGCTGATCATGTTTAAGCGATTAGCCTCTTGTCGATCATAGGTAGATGCGTAGAGTGCGCTGAATTTTGCAAGACGAAGGATTGGAGCGTGTCGGATCGAAAGCAAAATTTGCCACAACTATATCGTTTTTGTTTCTTGATGCTGGGCGATTCGCGCAAGGCACAGGAAGTCTTTAACACTACGTTGCGCGAAGCCGCTGTGCGCGCAGCCCAGGGAGACCTTCCCAAGGAACGGTTTTGGCTTTTTCGCGAAGCGCGATGGCGTTGTTTGGAAACAAGTAAATTGGATCTGCAACCCGAACCACTCAAAATGGACGAGCACGACATCGGTGCGTACGCCACTTCGCAGATTAAACAGCTTGAACCGACACAGCTGGCCGTTTGGATTTCCGCTGCCCCCGAACCGCAGCGGACGGCGTTGGCATTGTTCTATTTAAACGAATTCGATTACCTCGAGATTCTCGACATCGCGGAGCTCAAGTTGGGCACATTATCGCGATGCCTGGCGCAGGGGAGACGGCAGCTGCAGGCCTGGCTCGATGCGAAAAATACCGGAGCACCTACGGTATGAGGGGACTGCGACTATTGCGCCGGCGCCGCGCTTTGTTGAATTGTGCGCCGATCGGCGCTGAGCATTTGACCGACCGTTCCATGCGCGCCGCAGTGTCGCGTGAAAATGGTTCCGAGGATTTTGTCAATCAACAGCAGTTTGACCGGGCGGTGGCGGAATTGATTCAGCTCGCCCCGATACCGCCCGAATCGGCCGAATGGTTCCTCGACACGGAACGAGTTCGCCCTCCGAAATGGACGTGGAAAAAGATCGTGCTAAATCCCGCCGTCATTGCGATTAGCATCGCGGTTTTAGTGATAGCCGGGGTCTCCGCATTCCACTTTCTCGATCGGCTTAACGATTTTCCCGGATCTGCCACAGCACGAAAGCTTCTCACCGTCGCTGGGTCCACCCGTTCCGTCATGCTTGACCCGGTGAATGCCGACGCGGGAACATTGAGCGACTTGTTCTTTATGAAGCATGGACTCGAGCATTACGACGTTCCGGAGGAATTCGCTGATTTTCAGACAATAGGTTGCCGAGTCTTTGATGATGACGAATCGCAGCGCATCGCTCAAATCTGGGTTTCCGAGAAGCACATGCAGTTCTTTCTGTTCCCGGCAGAACGAGACACCAAGACCGGAGCGGTGTTGGCGTTTCCTGGTTGGCGGTACGTGCGCCAGGAAGGCTGGGTCGGCGCAGTCACGCAACACAATGGGGTCTGCTTCATGGCTGCGCTCCGTGGCCGGGAAAAAGACCTGGAGCAGTACCTTTCCCCCCAAAAGCAGTAATTTGCTTTGGCCCTTCTGTTTCGGTCCCGCTTCAATCGCGTGCCTATCAGTGTTCGGTCAGCGTAAAACCGTGAGGAAAACAGATCGAACGCTTCGCTCGGATTGACAGCACAAGTCAAGCGATTGAACTTTCTCGCCGCTGATTTGCCAGGGTAGCTCAGTGGTAGAGCAGGGGACTCATAAGCCCTTGGTCGGGAGTTCGAATCTCCCCCCTGGCAATACGTCGATTGGGGGGCGCCAATTGTGGATTGCGGATCTGTAATTGGACGTTCGGCGCTGGACGTTGAAATGTTCCTGCGCTGCGGCGCAGTCATGAACAGCAAAGATTTCCTCCAAAATCTCTTTGCGCGCGGGAATTCTTATTGGCTGACGCGTTTCATCATTTTGCGGCTGCTGGGTTTCGTTTATGCCGTCGCTTTTCTGGTCGCAGCGCAACAATTGGTACCTCTTATCGGTGAGCACGGATTGACGCCGGCTCATCAGTTTCTAGACAGCGTCCAGGCCCAACTCGGTTCGCGTACTGCTGGGATGCTTCGCGTGCCCACGCTTTTTTGGTTCGGCATTTCTGACAATGCGATGTCTATCTTCTCCTGGATCGGATTCGGTTTATCGCTGGTTGTTCTCGGAGGTTA
>DASREH010000031.1:0-32225 GCA_035652195.1 Candidatus Udaeobacter sp.
CTACCGTTACACCACGAGGCAAGGGTGAGCGAACAGCTAAAAGCAAGTTACACGCATGCGCAACCGCTTCGGGGATCGCAGGAAAAGCTTATCCTGGTTGAAAATACCGAAATCCGAATGCGCGAAGGTCAACGGAATAACGAATAAGAACCACCCTGGCCTTGTTTTCTCGTCGTCCTGAATTTGTGCTTTTTCGTCATTTGAAAATTCGTGTTTCATCATTTCAGTGACACTTCTTCGCCTTCCCGCGCGGCGTCCACTTCAAGATGTTTTCCTTTTTTGCGGACCAGTTGGCGCGCGTCAGCCAGGATACCGTCGAGCATCACATCGTCATGACTTGGATCATGATGGAACAGCAAAAGCTTGCGGACCCTGGCATCAAGCGCCAGCGACACCACGCTCGAAATCGAGCCGTGGCCCCAGCCGACGTGCTTTTCGTATTCCGCGTCGGTGTATTGCGAGTCAAGGATCAGAATGTCGGCGTCCTGAAGAAAGTCGACCAGACCGGCGCGTTCCTCTTCTCCGGTCTTTTTCGCTTGTTCGGGAGCGAGATCATGCGGTTTTGCAGCGTGTAAAAAGCTGTACGGCTCGTGGTCCGGTAGAAATGCGATTGATCCAGCACTCGTGAACACGCGATATCCAGCGCAAACACCGGGATGATTTACAAACCTGGCGCGCACCTGCACTTTTCCCACCGAGAACTCCATCTCGCTCAATTTTTTGATGTCAATTTTGGCGGACAGCTCGCGCATGGCGATGGGAAAAAATGGATATCGCATCGGTTCAGCCATGATTTTGCCAAAGCTCATATCCACACCGTCGTAACCGCGTACGTGGATCTCATTTTTCTTTTCGTACGCCGGAGCAAAGAAAGGGAATCCCTGGATATGATCCCAATGAGCGTGTGTGATTAACAAGGTCAGCTTGATCGGTTGCGACTGGAATTCCTTTTCCAAAGCGTTTCCAAGGGAGCGGATTCCGGAACCGGCATCGATCACAATAATCTCGTCGTCCGCGCGGACCTCAAGGCATGTGGTATTGCCACCGTAACGGAGTGTGCGTTTGCCCGGCACCGAAATGGAACCGCGCGTCCCCCAAAATTTGATTCGTGCGGGAGAGGCTGGAACGCTAAGCATGGCGTAGAGAGCGCCCGACTTTGACACGCAGCATTGATGAAACCAAGCGTTTTTAGCCGGCCACATGGCCGCTGTGGCGCGGGCAACAGCTTAAAAGAAAATCGGGATGATTAAAATCGCCAGAATGTTGACAACTTTAATCATGGGATTGATCGCAGGACCGGCGGTGTCTTTGTAAGGATCGCCCACGGTGTCGCCGGTAACGGCTGCGGCATGCGCGAAAGAGCCTTTGCCGCCGAGGTTTCCTTCTTCGATAAATTTCTTCGCGTTATCCCATGCACCACCGCCGCTGGTCATGGCGATCGCAACAAACAAACCGGTCACGATCGTGCCCACGAGAAGACCGCCGAGCACCACAGGGCCCAGTGGTTTAATCATCGCCACGGCCACGACGAACACGACCGGCAAAAGCGCGGGCACAATCATTTCTCGCAGCGCCGCCTTGGTCACAATGTCTACGCACGTGCCGTAATCGGGCGTGTCGTCGCCTGTCAAAATCCCGGGTTTAGCTTGCAATTGCCGCCGCACTTCGCGCACAACCGCGCCGGCCGCTTTGCCCACCGCATCCATGCTGAACGCGGTGAAAATGAATGGCAAAAGCCCGCCGATAAAGAGTCCGATGATCACTTTCGGATCCGTGAGAGAAAATTGGAACAGGAACGGCTCACCGTTCCGCGTGACGTGTGTTCGGAGTTCCTCGACGTACGAGCCGAATAGAACGAGCGCGGCCAAACCGGCCGAGGCGATGGCATAACCTTTGGTCACTGCTTTCATCGTGTTGCCCACCGCGTCGAGTTCGTCCGTCACACCACGCACTTCTTTAGGCAAATTGCTCATCACGGCAACGCCGCCCGCGTTGTCGGTAATCGGTCCAAACGAATCCAGCGAGATGACAATTCCCGCCATCGACAACATCGCCATCACGGCAATTGCGATTCCGTAGAGTCCGCCAAAATGGAAGCTGAGCAGAATGGCGATGCCGATGAAACCGACTGGCAACGCAGTGGCGTGCTGGCCGACTGCCAGCCCGGCGATGATATTGGTGGCATGACCGGTTTCCGACGCTCGCGCAATTTTTTGCACCGGGGCGTGGTGCATCGACGTGTAGTAATTCGTTATCACCACGACCACTGCCGTCATGATCAAGCCAATGATTGACGCCCAGTAGAGCTGCGTAGGTGTGCGCATCACGCCGGCGATAGTCACGCCGTTTGGAAATAAATAGTGGGTCGTGGGCCAGAATAAGATGGCGGAGACAATTGCGCTCGCCACCACTGCGCCCATTAGAATGTTGGCCGGTTTGCCGTTGGCGACGTTCACGAAAACGACGCCACAGATTGCACCGAGGACCGAAATCCCGCCGAGCACGAATGGATAAACGACCGCTGCCGGATTTCCCGCCAGGGTGAGCGCGCCCACAAGAATCGCGCCGATCAAACTGACGGCATAAGTTTCAAAAACGTCAGCCGCCATACCTGCGCAATCACCGACGTTGTCGCCGACGTTATCCGCGATTGTCGCCGGATTGCGCGGATCATCTTCTTCCAGCCCTTTCTCGATTTTCCCGACGAGATCCGCGCCCACATCGGCCGCTTTCGTATAGATGCCGCCTCCTAATCGCGCGAAAACACTGATCAAACTCGCGCCTAATGCCAGGCCGACCAGGCTTCGAATGGCCATGTCGTGCCCGACCATTTTATTGGCGAGCGTGTAGAAGATCGAGACCGACAGCAGCGCAAGGCCGACCACGAGCAAACCGGTCACCGCTCCGCCGTTAAAGGCAATACGCAGAGCAGCTGTGCGTGAGTGAGTCGCCGCTTGTGTAGTCCGCACATTCGCAATCACGGCGATTCGCATGCCGATATAACCGGCCGCCAGAGAGCAAAACGCGCCGATCACGAAACCGATCGCGGTGGGATGATCCTTGAAAAAGAAGAGCAGCACGAAGATGATCGCTGCGATCACGCTGATCGTCATGACCTGCCTGTTCAGATAGGCTTTCGCGCCTTCCTGAACTGCGCCCGCGATCTGTCGCATCCGTTCGTTGCCGGCCGAAGAGCGACCCACGATGGCAATCAAGATAAGTGCAAAGGCGAGTCCAATCACCGCGCAGACCATCGACAGTGGTACACCTGCATTAAGAATCGTTAGGCCTAGTAAAATGCTCATGAACATTCCCGCTGAAAGCTCGGGACTTTAGTAGGTTTTTATCGGCTCGCAATTCGTTATTTCTAATTCAAAGAAAGAGGCGATGGACACGGGAGAGCCAACGGACATGCACGTCGGACTCGAATGATGCTCGGAGCCGTGCCCAGCTTTGGAATGCAGCGACGGCAGACCGTCTATAATTCGAAAAATGTCTGCAAACGCCGCAGGAACGTGGCCCTGTATTCGCGCTCTTTGCTTGCACTCTGGGCTTCGGAAACCGCCTCTTTAAGCAGACCTTCGGTTTCCATTTTGCGTTTAGCGAGGAGTTCGCTCAGCCGATCGAGGCAGTCCGGAGAAGCGCGAAGCAGTTCTGCCATGACCGGTTTGCCAATCTCCATTACCTGGCAATCCGTCTGGGCGCGCACTGTTGCTGTGCGACGTTCGCCAGTCAGCAGAGACATTTCTCCAAAGCAATCGGGCGCCTTCAGCGTGGCCACAGAAATGGGATGACCGTTCTTCGAAACCGACACTTCTGCCGCGCCTCTCAATAAAACGAACATCGATTCGCCCTCGGCGCCTTCCCTGATGACACGTTCGCCGCGACCGAAATGACTTACCTGAGACTGTTGAACCAGGCTTTCAATCTCTTCATCCGACAAGCACTCGAACAAACCGTCCGCCCGCAAAATTGCCCTCGCTTCCTCGTATTCCTCCTGTACCGCTTCAGGCGCTTTGCGTTCCAGCTGCAACGTGCGAATCGGGAAGGGGATGGTGATGCCCTGCCGCTTGAGCTCGTACCAAATATTGGTGCGCACGGCGTCGTTGATTTCATTGAATCGGGCGTGATTGCCCATGTAAAATTTGATCTCGTAGATCATCGCGGAATCGGCAAAGTCGACTAGAAACACTCTTATTTTTGGCTCGGGCAGCACGCCGTCCGCCGTCGAAGTCGCCCGCAACAGCGCATCCTTCACGCGATTCGGCGGGTTTTTGTATTCCACTCCAACACGAATCCGCATGGCATGGACTTCAGTCGGATAATGCAGATTGACGATGGTGTGACTCACCATCTCGTTGTTTGGGATATCCAGATAAATGGCGTCGTTCGTCCGCAACCGGGTGGAACGCCAGTTGATCTCCATCACTTCAGCGAAGCGGTCGCCTACCTGCAACCAGTCACCCACCTTGTAAGGCCGGTTAATCTGGATCGATATGCCGCCAATGATCCCGGCAAAGAGATTCTGTCCAGCCAGGCCAAGGATGATCGCGACCACCCCCGAACCCGCAAGGAGTCCCTTCAGCTGCGCTTCGGCGTGATAGCCATAGCTCAGAACCAACAGCAGTACGATCAGAAAAATGATTCCACCGACAACTTCACGGAGGAAATGCGGGATCGGCGTATGCCGTTTCTTTTCGAAATAAAAATCCCAAACATAGCGGTTCACCAGGGCGACCAGCAGGGCCGTGCTCAGCAAAATGACAGCTGTACCGACGTGATTGCGCCAGGAGGCGTCGACACCGTAAACGGTGATGGCTGCGTAGAATGCCAGGATCAGGCTGAAAAGCCGGAATAGAAGTCCAAGTCGAACGCCGGCACCGCGTTTCAAGAATCGGCCCACCCAGACGGAAATCAGGAATGTGCCGACAAAGACGATAGCTGTTATCGCAGCTCGCTGTGCTTCCGACAGTGCGCTAAACATCGGGTCGGTAGTATATCAAAACAGCGTTTCCGGAACAGCATTCTTGTCGCGTCTAGCCGTTCGCGGAAGGTAAAAGACACACCGAGATTCTTGCGACGGGAGTTCGCGATGGCGCGCCGAGTCTCAAACCAGCTATAGCCGCGGCGCAATCGCGAGCCATGCCCAGCCGGCAAGAAAACAGAGACCCCCGATTGGCGTAATTGCTCCGAGCCAGCGCAGATTTGTAAGCGCCATCATGTACAAGCTTCCACTAAAAACGAGAATGCCCGCGAAAAGCAACCACCACGCGCTGCGATTGGCAGCTCCACAAACTGCAAGCACCAGGAGCGCTACCGCATGAATGAAATGATAAAACACGGCCTTGTTCCAAACATCGAGCATTCCGTGACTCTCAAGATTCTGCTTGAGACTATGGGCACCAAACGCGCCAAGGCCGACTGCAAGGAAACAGAGAGCAGCGGCGATTCGAAAAAGTGAAATAGACATGTTTACGATACTTCGCGCGAGTTCGGAGCGTTCGCCAACTGTTTTCGATGGTAGCTATCGCGGCGTTTCCATAGAGAATACAAGTTCCAGGTAGGTTATGACTGTCGGGCAAGCGCTTCTTTCATTCACAGCAGCTGCTGGTTTGCTGACGATCACGCCAGGGCTGGATACTGCCCTGGTCTTGCGAACGGCTGCCGTAGAGGGCGCAAAACAGGCACTTCTCGCCGGCGTCGGCATTTGTCTCGGCTGTCTGATTTGGGGCGCTGCGGCGGCGTTGGGACTCAGCGCGCTGGTTGCTGTTTCCAGCCTGGCTTACAGCGCGCTGCGAATTGTTGGGGCGATGTACCTCGGGTATCTGGGGGTCAAACTACTCATTCGAGCATTCCGCTGCACGGCTTTAAGCGACACCAGTCTGCCCCGTTCGAAGGAACAGAAGGATCCAAAGAGTTCGCCATGGCTGAGACGGGGCCTGTTGACCAACCTTCTCAATCCAAAGATTGGTGTCTTTTACCTGAGCTTTCTGCCTCAATTCATTCCGGCCGGCGTGCCAGTTTGGTCATTTAGTATTCTGCTCGCGTTCATTCATGCCTTGGAGGGGCTTCTATGGTTTTTGCTCTTAACAAACGCCACGGAGTTGCTGTCGGGATGGCTTAAACAACGTCGGGTGGTGACGGCTCTGGACACTGCAATGGCCGCTGTATTTATAGGATTTGGTCTCAAGCTTGCGTTCGAAAAAGCGCGGTAAGGGGATATCGAAACGGGCGCGATGGCAAAGTGTCTGGCAACGCAGGCGGGCAAATGTTCTCGCGCATGATCTGATTGCTGCCTCACAGTTTGGTTGATCGTAGCGTGGTTCTGGTATGCGGTTGTTGCTGCGGTGCTTTAATGGCGCGCAGCAAATCTTCATGGTTCCCGGCGATAGGCAGTTGAGTTGCTGATGAGCAACAGGCTACGGTGGAGCTTCATGCAGTCCTGCTTGCAATGACGCGGTCAATTTTGCTGTGGGGAGCTGACTCCAAGCAGTCCGCTAATCAAAAATGCGCCTTTGAGCGCCTGTGCGAGGTCTTGGGCTGCACCGCGGCCCCAGTAATGAAAGAACATTATTCTCGGCTCTTCATGCGTCATGTGCTGGTGGATGGCCACGATGTTGATTTTCTCCTTGAGCAGCGATTTTAGAACCGGCTGCAATTCATCTTCCGTGACTGCAAAATCTCCATCAACGATCGCGTTGTCGTCGCTGCCACCAAACGCCGCCCACGTATTTACTCCCATGGCATTTCCGAGGGCCACCCCGTGCATCTTCGCAGGACGACCAAAGGTGAATTTTACCATTCCATCCTTCGCTTCGCCCTGGGTTCCGAAGATTTTGTCAAGAGGCGCGGCGTTGATTGAATTTTTTTCCGGCAATGACTTGGCCGCGAAAGAATCTTTCGGCTGCGCATTCGTCGCGCGGATTTGTTTGATGCTGTCATAGAGCTTCCGCACGCCGCCTGCCAGTTCTTCGACTGTGCCTTCGCCTTCGACGTGCATGAAGTAAACCTTGGGTCGATCGAAGAAGAAATGGTTATGCAGCGCGGTCACGTTGAGTCCGTTGTCCAACGCGGCTGACATCGCCGCATTCACTTCGTCTTCAAAAAGAACCGTATCTCCCATGACCATGGCGCCGTTTTCTGTGGCGGTGAACGCCGCCCACGTGCCAACACCCATGAACGGCGGCATGGTCCATCCATCGACAACCACCTTCACGTCACTCCGAGGGAAGGTGACTTTATAAACGTCTTCCTTCTCATTCAGTTTTCCTTTGAGCCCGGTCAGTTCGTCGATTCGCCTGGTATCCAGATCGGCAGTGAACGCGATGGACACAAATCCGAGCAGAATCGTACTGCAAAGAGTCATTCTAATAGCGAGAACCCTCAAGTGACGAGAAGAGTCGCCGCCGGCTATGCGAATACGCGCACAAACCGGCAGCCATTGATTCGTTAATACTTTTCGCCTTTTTCTTTGTGCTCTTTGGTTTCGTCGTGCCGACTCAAGACTTTGCCGCGGGCATTCATCTCAATGCCGGTCTCCTTGCCATTCTTCCTGATAACGGCTTCGTAATTGGCGCCCTCTTTTTCCCAACGGACTATTGTTCCTCCTTTTGCTTCTGCTTGCGCGGCCTGGTGCACTGCGGCCGGCACATCAGAGCTGCTGATTTCTTGTTCTTGGTGTCCTCTTTCGTTCGCTTGCGCGGTACCGAACATCAGTCCGGCAGTGACCAGCGCTGCGGCGATTGGAGTGGCTATGTTCATGACTATTGTCTTATTCCTCCCCGGTTGATCGTTGCTTATCCTCTTTAGAGATAAAACACGGGTCTTAATGTAAGCGCAAATAGTATTTGCAATACCTATTACATGGATAGCATTGCAGCCGATGAAGCAGGCCGGGTGGTTGCTATTGTTGTTCAGTCTTCCAACGAATCGCAACACTGAGCGCGTGGCTGTGTGGCGACGATTGAAAAAACTTGGTGCCATCCAGATCACCACCTCGACTTACCTTCTGCCTGATCAACAAACGGAATACGAACAGTTCCAATGGCTGGCCCAGCAGATTCGGGATTACGGGGGTGACTCGACGCTGGTCCGAGCCAGGGAAATCGAAGGCATGACCAAACCGAAAATCATTGCGATGTTCAACGATGCGCGTGCAAAGGATTATGCGGAGCTACGAAAACCTCTTCTGACATTCGTCACACGACAGAAAAAAATTCATGCGGAGGAAGCAGCGTCAGAGCTCGAGCGGCTTACGCGGCAATTTCGTGAAATCCGCAAAATCGATTTTTTCGATAGTCCGCGAGGACACGACATTGCCATGCTGTTGCGCCGCGCTTCAGGACCAAAGCGTCCGCAACCCCTTGAAAGGCTGGATCCAAGTCGATATCAGGGCAAGACGTGGTTAACGCGTCCGCATCCCGAGATCGACCGGGTCGGCTCTGCATGGCTGATTTCGAAGTTCATCGATCGCAAAGCCAAATTTGTCTTTGCTCGCAGCGGAGATGCCTCTCCAAATGCAATCCCGTTCGACATGCTTGATGCGGAGTTTTCGCATCACGGGAACTGTTGCTCTTTCGAGACACTGGTGAGGCGCTTTGGTATTTCCGACAAATCGGTAGCGAAAATCGGCGAGATGATTCACGACGCGGACCTGGACGATGCGAGATTTCAACGCGTGGAGGCAGTGGGAATCGATCGCGTTCTCAAGGGATGGTCAAAACTAGGGTTGTCCGATCAGGAGATTTTGCGACGCGGATTTGAATGCTTCAACGCCCTCTATGCCTCTTTGCAACCACGATGAATCGCCCTGACAAAATTGACGACGATGCGGCTCAGATGCCGTCATGGCGGGAGGTATTTCTCTATTTTCTTTTTCTGGGCTTTGTGAATATCGGCGGTCCGGTCGCGCAGATCACGATGATGTTCAATCACATGGTGGAGAAGCGGCGATGGCTGTCCAAAGATCGTTTCATCAAAATCATGTCCTTTTGCCACATGCTCCCAGGACCCGAAGCGCTGCAGCTGGCGATTTATGTCGGTTACCTCAAACGCAAAGTGTGGGGCGGCATTCTTGCAGGTGTAACCTTCATTTTGCCCGGTGCGATTGCAATCACGGTTCTAAGCTGGCTTTACGTGAAATACGGCGGGCTCCCTCAAGTCACGAACGTACTCTACATCCTTAAGCCGGCTGTCCTCGGCATTATTGCTGCAGGAATCATTAAACTTGGGCGCGCTGCTATTCGGAATTTTTTTCTCGGCATCCTATTTGTGGCGGCATTCGCGGGAATGCATTTCGCCGGAATTAATTTTTTGGTGATTCTTTTGATTGCGGGGGTGTTGAATTTGTTTTTCGATCAATCCTTGCCGCTGCTCAAAAAGCCTGCGCCGACCCTTCCTTTGGTAGTTGGTGGATTCGGTATTGTCATGCCATTTGTCGATTCGCGATTGTTCCAGGTCACCTGGCTGTTTCTGAAAACCGGCCTTCTCAGTTTCGGCGGTGCGTACGCGTCGCTCGTTTTCGTCCAGCGGGGCGCAGTGACGCAATATCATTGGCTGACAGACGGGCAGTTGCTCGACGGCGTGGCGTTGAGCATGGCGACTCCGGGTCCGTTCATGTTATTCACGACGTTTGCCGGGTATCTGGCGGCAGGAGTTCCTGGAGCCTTTGTCGCAACTGTCTTTGTTTTTCTGCCATCATTCGTCTTTGTCTTAGCCGGGGCGCATTATGTCGAACTTGTCCGACACAATCGAATGATCCAGGCATTCCTTGCAGGTGTCAGTGCTGCAGTCGTTGGTATCATTGCCGTAATATCGCTCGATTTGATTCCCGAAGCGCTGGTTGACTGGGTCACGGTTGCTATCGCACTAGCAGCTTTTTTTGCCATTGCCCTTGTTAAAGCCGATGTGGCGCTGGTAGCCATGGGCGCAATTGTCGGCGGAATAATTTACTCCTGCATTCGCGACTTTGCGTGATGCGCATTTGTTTGCGCGTCACGAACACCATCCTCCGCGTCTCCCTGCGAGTTCCTGGCTCGCGAGTAGTCAGCTGAGAAATTCTGCCAGCGGTTCCATCGGTTTGATGTGTGCGCAGAAAATCTTGAAGGCTGCCAGGATCGGCACAGCCAGGATGATACCGACGATACCCCACATCCAGCCCCAGAACGTGAGGGAAAGCAGGATGATGACCGGGTTCAGAGTAAGCGAACGTCCCATGACCCATGGTGTAATGAAGCTGCCTTCCAGTATTCCCAATCCCAGGTACGTCGCGGGAAAAACGAGGGCATAGCCAAGGCTGTCGAAACTCAACACGGCGCCGACAGTCATACAGATGATGCCTGTGAGCGCGCCCAGATAAGGGATGAAGTTGAGCACGGCCACCATGACGCCCCACATCACCGGGTTGGGCAATCCCAGCAGCCCGACGGCTATTCCGACGGCCAATCCCAGGCAGGCATTGATCACCGTGATCGTAAAGAGATAACGTGAGACGTGCGATTCGATGTCGTGTGCGATAGCGACCGCTGTCTTCTTGTCTGATAGCGTAGGAAGCAGTTTGACTAGCTTTGCGATGAAGGCCTGGTCATAGATCAGTAGGAAGTAAAGCAGGATGATCGACAGCACAGCGCCCGCTATAAATTCCGGTGTTCGCAGGAAGAACATCTCGGTTATCGGATGCTTCTTTACTTCTACTGCTCTGGTTTCAGTACTGGTTGAAGTCAGCTTTTCAATTTCACCGGTAGCCTGCGCTACTTGTGCTACAGATTTTTTTACGGGTGTTAGCTTTCGTTGCAACTCTGCAAACCCAGCCGGCGCTTTCTCCAGCCACCCTATCGTGGGCGCAGCGAGTGCGGAGATGCCATAGCCAAGAAGCAAGAGAAGACCCAGAAGGATGAGCGTGGAGCTGACAGGCAAAGGAATCTTCAACCGGGCGAGCGCCCTCACGATCGGTCTTAACAGATAACTGAGTAGCAGGGCCAGAACGATTGGCAGCAACACCGATCGCATGAAATACATCGTGTAGAACAGGGCCAGAATAAAAAGGCCCGTGAGGCAGATTGACTGGGCGCCTAACGGTTTCTGTAGTAACTCGGCGATGCGCGAGCGGGCACGCGATGTAATGGTTGCGCTCTCTGCCTCGTCAGAAATCGCAGCTGGTGATTCCTCGTTTACGGAAGGCATGGCCATTTCGGTGATGAATCGAATGAAGTTTAAGACTCACGCGCGTCTACGCCAACAATTGTTAGCCGAATTTTGATGAGGCCTTTTCCGCCCGTAGGAATCAGGATCTAAAAGCGTGCGCCGCCCGAGTGATCAAACGGCGATGACGGCACTCCAGTTCTACCATTGCCATTTTCACGAGAACGTCCTCGGTCGGTTGTACCCATTCCATCGGAATCGAATCGCAACCAGCCGTTGGGCAGGCAACCCGCTCTCGCTGCGTCCCGTCACAATTTCCGATCACACGGATTTGCCGGCCAGTAATGATTTCGCCGCAAACCAGGCAATAACGCTTTTCATCGAGCGATTGCCATTGCCGGAATTCATCGAGGCGTCGCAAGATGCGCAGTTTCTCGTCATCAGATATGTCGATCAAACAACCGGGCACGTGCCAATATCCGCGCCTGGCAATTTCCCACAATCCGGCCAAGCCCCGATTCCGCTATCGGTCAAAATCTTAATTGAAGGGTGACGATTGGGGCGGAGACGAAGACGCAAGGATCCTTGATTTCAACGAGGTCCTTGGACAGCGCGTATGGCTTGCAAATTCTGCACGCACCGCCCGGAGGAGGGTCGCACCTGCATGGGAACGGAAACTCCGAAAGCCGATGGAACATACGAATGGGACAGCACGATTATTGGCATCGTCGAAGGGTCACCTGGTAAAGCAGGGTTTGGCTGTAATATGGCTCCATCAAGCAGGACTACGCTGATTCTGAAACACGCAGATGCGCGCAAGCTTGCGATGTAATGGTGTGGAACGAGTACAGCCTGATCAAGGAGAGTCCGATTTTTCAATCGATAAATACGGCGAGCGAACGGAGGAAAAGGAAGAATGCGACGAGCAGTTGCTTGGGGAATACGCCACGATACTGGCGTTTTATGTCACAACTGTTGCGATCCTAACCGGCGTCGCCAGCAAAACAGGCCGTTTACCTAAAAGATTTCGACTGCTGGACCTGGCCCTACTTGGATTAGCGAGTCATAAGCTGAGTCGCATCCTCGCCAAAGACAGGGTCACGAGCATCTTGCGCGCCCCATTTGTGAATTACATTCGGAGCGCCGGTGCCGGTGAGGTGGAAGAGGAACCCCGGGGGCGCGGAATCCAGCGCGGCATCGGTCACCTCGTTTCCTGTCCATATTGCATGGCTCCCTGGTGTGCCACAGCCCTGGCGTTCGGATTGATTTTTCAACCGCGCATCGCCCGGTTTTTCGCAGGAATTTTAGGCAGCGTGGCCGCTTCAGATTTTCTTCATCGCGCGTATCTGGCCGCAAAAGAGTCGACATAGCCTAAAACAGGCGCAGCCCTTCTGACAGTCACTAACACCAGACCGGCCGCCAGATGACTAAAAAACCAGAAGTTGTAGTAATCACCGGGGCCTCAGCTGGAGTAGGTCGAGCGACGGTTCGGAAATTTGCAAAAGACGGTGCGCGGATCGGTCTGATTGCACGCGGTCTTGATGGCCTCAAAGGAGCACAAAGAGAAGTTGAAGAGCTCGGCGGCAAAGCACTCGTATTTCCGGTGGACGTAGCAAATCCCGATCTCGTGGAAGCAGCAGCCGCACAAATCGAAGCGGACTTCGGCGACATTGATATCTGGATCAATAACGCCATGGTGTCGGTGTTTTCGCCAGTCAAGAAAATGACTGCCGAGGAATTTCGCCGCGTGACGGAAGTAACTTATCTGGGGTGCGTTTTTGGCACGCTTGCGGCGTTGAAACGGATGCTGCCGCGTAACCGTGGGACCATTGTGCAAATTGGCAGCGCTCTGGCTTATCGCGGTATCCCGTTGCAGGCAGCCTATTGCGCGGCGAAACACGCCATCCAAGGCTTCTGTGATTCGCTCCAATGTGAGTTAATCCACGATAAAAGCCTGGTCGCTTTGACCATGGTACAGCTACCAGCTCTTAACACGCCGCAGTTTGGATGGGTAAAAAGCCGATTGCCTCGAAAGGCGCAACCGGTCCCACCGATTTTTCAGCCGGAAGTCGCCGCCGACGCGATCCATTTTGTCGCGCATCATCCGCGACGAGAATTCTACGTTGGAACGCCGTCTATCGCGGCGATCGTTGGCAACAAGTTTGCTCCCGGGTTACTCGACCGATACCTCGGCGCTACCGGCTACGACTCGCAGCAGTATGATGGACCTGAAGACCCTGATCGACCTGACAACTTATGGCAGCCGGTGGCCGGCGATCATGGAGCGCACGGTGTGTTCGATGCCCGTGCGACAGATTGCAGCCCGCAACTGTGGATGTCCAAGCATCGATCCCTGATTGGCATTGCGGCGCTGGCGCTTGCTGTTTCGGGCGTGATTGCATGGCTCAAACCGAAATAGCCTGATTGCTATCTACTGCGGGTTTTCCTCGTTATGAAATCCAATTCGGCGCTTTGGTTTTTGGGGTGGTGGTAGAAGCAACGGTTTTAATTTCTGGTATACGTCGCGCAGGGCCGCGTCATGCGTGAGAAGGTTCTTCTCGATATTTTCCAAGCGGGCCTCGAGCGTGGCATTGGCCAGCAGTTCACGCCGCATCTTTACAAAAGCGCGGACGACATACACGCTCATGGCTACCGCGCGTTCGCTGTTAAGGATGCTGGCCGCCATGATCGCTCCATGCTCGGTAAATGCCCATGGAAGGTACTTTCGATGTTGTCCCCGACCGCGCTTTAAGGTCACGATTTGTGATCTTAAAAGCGACCACTCTTCCTTCGTTAAGGGAAAAGCGAAGTCCGGTGGAAACCGATGCCGGTTTCTGCGAATGGCCTGGTTAAATACGCGCGTCTCCACGCCGTAAAGCAAAGCCAGGTCGCTATCAAGCACGACTGGCTCGTTGCGAACAGTGAAGAGAGTTGGAGCGATTACTTCCTTAGTCACTGGCGAGGGCGAGAGGACCGATCAAAGATTGCGCGACTGAGACTACGACAGGTCATCATATGAGAATCTAACCGGCTTTGACAAAACTGATATCTCCGCTGCGTTCCATAACCTTCGCTGTTCTCACATTCAATCGCCGCTTCGCTTGAAACCAGCGCTGAACCCGGAGAGTCAACTTTCGTTCAAATTCTCCACGCTGCGTAATCCATGGTTCGGCAGGCTTTGCAAAGGAGTCTGCGGGTTTGCTCGTATGGATTGCCAAGTCCAAACAATGCCCGAAATCCGTTACTCTTATCGAGCATTCACATAGAGGTAACCCATGGCACGAGGAAGTAAGAAGAAGTACACATCAAAACAGAAACGGAAGGCCCATCACATCGAGAAGGGTTATGAAAAGCGTGGCGTGAGCACTAAAGAAGCGGAGCGCCGGGCTTGGGCGACGGTCAACAAGTCGGACAAAGGTGGCCGCAAGAAAGGCGGAGGAGGTCGCGGGAAGAAACGAAGCAAGTCCAGCTCGCGCAAAGGCGGGAAAAAAGGCGGCCGCCGATAACGGCTCGGTGTTCGGTTAGTGAGCTAAACGATGTTGTGGCCCTCAACTGGGTTGTGTTAGGTGATTAGAATCTGAAGTTGTCGCAACAAACGTGGAACAAAACCGTTGTTGGTGGTCGATCCTTTTTTACAGTACGAGCAGGAGTTAGGTCCGCTTTGTTACTGTTATCCATCCAACGACGTTGATTTGTCAGTGGCCTGTGCAGTGGCGGTTCGTCAGGTAACTCTCGCGGAAGATTTCGTGAGGCACGACCGGAGCATGTAACTGAATCGTTACTATTCGCCATTCGGACACAACAGTTTCTCGTGCTAGGGCTGAGTGAACACGGAACAAAACCTATGACAATCGTTAACTCAAAACTCTATCGTTGGATTCTTCACAACCCATTGCTCGTCGCAGCATTCGCGCTGCCTTTGTTTATCAGCTCGCAGTCCGCGCGTGCGGCCGGCGGGGACCTAGATCCGGCATTCGGGTCCGGCGGCATGGTGACGACGGATCTTAATCGCAGCACCGATCTCGCCAATGCGGTGGCGATTCAAGCTGATGGCAAGTTGGTAGTCGTCGGGCAAACTTATAAAAATAACGATTACTCGACTGAGGACTTCGCGGTTGCCCGCTACAATGCGGATGGCACGCTGGATGATACGTTCGGTTCTCACGGCAGAGTGAGAACCGATTTTCCCGGTCTCGCTGCAGTGCCCTCTTCAGTAGTTATTCAACCTGATGGAAAAATCGTAGTCGCAGGCGGCGCGTTTCCTCTTTTCACATTCCTTGGGAATTTCGAAATAGTCCGCTACAATCGGAACGGATCGCTCGATAGCTCATTTGGCCAGGGCGGAATTGTGACCACGACTTTTCCCCAGGGTAGTTACGCCTTCGACGTTGCCTTGCAGCCGGACGGCAAGATCGTTGCGGCCGGGACCCTCTTCGTGAATTTCGATCCAGGTGAATCTTCAAACACCGATTTTGCCCTGGCGCGTTATAACTCCGATGGAACTCCGGACACGACATTTGGCAATGGAGGCCAGGTCTCAACGGATTTTCTGGGCTTGGAAGACGATGCCTTTGCGGTCTTGATCCAACCCGATGGAAAGATTGTCGCGGTCGGCTCAGCGAATGATCCTGCGACTTTCTACGACTTCGCCGCTGCGCGTTATTTCAGCAATGGCATGCTTGATACGACATTCGGCGTGGCGGGAAAAGTTCACAGCGATTTCGGCGCTCAAAATTTTGATCGCGCACGCTCAGCCGCGCTTCAACGCGATGGTCGAATTGTCGCTGCCGGGTTCGCTACCGGACAAAACGGCGGAGCCCAAAATTTCGCAGTCGCGCGATACACTTCCAACGGCATTCTCGACACCACGTTCAGTGGCGATGGGAAAACGCAAATCGACTTCGGAACTTGTTGCCAGAGTGCCAACAAAGTCCTGCTGCAAAGCGATGGAAAGATCGTCGCTGTCGGTGGTTCGAACGGTGAGTCATCCGAAGATGACTTTTTGCTGGTCCGCTTGAATCCGCGCGGCGCACTCGATCGCACTTTTGGTACGGACGGGAAAGTGAGGACTTCGTTTGGCGATCTGAACGGGGGAGCTAACGGCGCCCTTCTTCAGCCCGATGGAAAGATTGTGGCCGTTGGATTTCAAGCCACGTTTAGCAATCAATGGAGCAACCTGGCCCTGGCGCGTTACCTCAGCCAGTAGTTGCCTCTAGCCGGGCAAAATTGGACCGCCTTGTTAGCGTTTGTTGCGTTTGCGCGTGCGTGCCGCTTTTTTCGCCGAGTCTGAGCGCGATTTGCCCGAACGCTGCCGTGCCACCCGCTTCGAGTGTCGCGATAACGCAGCCTTCGATGCCGAACGGCGGCTCTCTCGCTTTAGCGCACGTTTCGTTGCGCGAGAACGCCTGGTGGAAACCTTTTTGCGCTTGCCGCCGCGGCCCTTTGCAATATCCCGTTTGGCCTGCCGTTTCGTTTGGGTTTTGCCGCGCTTTGGCGGGGGTAATTTCACCCCCGCGCGCCGGGCCTTGGACAAGCCGATCGCAATGGCCTGCTCGGGCGAGCGGGCGCCATGCTCGCCCTCTCGAATGTGCTCCATTTCCTCACGCACGAACTCGCCGGCTTGAGTGGACGGAGATTTACCCTCGCGTGCATCTTCACGTGCCCGTTCGGCTGCATCTTTTTCTGGCATGTCATTATTGTTTCGCCCGGAACGACACGCGCGGACGTAACAATGCGTAGTCCCCTTGCGTGCGAGCGCCGACGGCAATTCGCGGGAAGCGGGTATTAACCTGTAGCTAGCTGGTTTTCGAAGCGTCGCGCAAGGCTTTGATATGGTCGTGCGCTTTTTTTATCTCGTCGTACTGCCGCGAGACAATCTCGCTTACAGGCGCGGTAAGGCCGTCCTTCATTGCCTTTTGGTACTCTTCCACCGCGGAATCTTCGCCGCGTTCGCATTCCGCCAGGATTGCATGGTCGTCGCCTCGAGTCAGAGCTGATTTCAGGTTGATCCAGCCGCGGTGCAGTGCACCGGCAGCGCTGCTACTCGTTTCAGGTTCAGATTCGCCCAGGTTGCGTGCATGACGTTGCAACTCGGACGCGAAACGTGATCGCTGCCGCGAATACTCAATAAAAACCGATTTTAACTGCGAGTCTTTAACGCTGTCAGCGGCTTCTTTGAAACCTTGTTCCCCGTCTTTGAGCGTTTCGATTAAGTCGTCGATAACTGAAATAGTTTCCCTTTGTTCTTTCATACAAATGTAGTCGCATGTCGCTGCTCGCCTGCGTGTCTCCGGCGCGCAGCGTGGTTTAAACTGCTTCGATCACGCGCGCAGAAGTAATCGCAACACAACACGCACGTGTTAGCGCGATGCCCGTCAGCTAGCTCGAAGCGCTTCTTCCTGCTAAAGCGATCGTCTGCCGCTAACCAAATTAATGATCAGCACGATGACTGCTATGACCAGCAGAAGATGGATTAGTGAGCCTCCGACATGCCCGATAAGACCAAGCAGCCAGAGTACGAGTAGAATTACAATAATCGTCCAAAGCATACGTTAATGTTCACTACTCCATTCGGTTTTGGCCAACGAATCACGCGTATGCAGATACAGTCGCCGTTCCTAAAGCAGCAAAAATTCTTCTACGCACGACTAAACCACCTGTCTGGCGCGAATGAGCCAAAGATGAGAAACATTTCTATCGGTGGTGTGTCCGTCTTATGAAGGAGCTGGAGTCATACCTGAATGACCATTTGGCTGGCTCTGTGAGCGCATTAGAACTCCTCGAGCACTGGGCAGAAGAGCACAAAGACAAGCCGCTGGGCCGATTCTTTTCTGAGATGCACACCGAAATCCAAGCGGACCAGACGACGTTACGGGAGGTGATGCATTCATTGGGATTCGACGAAAGCAAGATACGCAAGGCAGGTGCGTGGGTAGCCGAAAAGGCAGGGCGGGCGCGATTGATGATTGCCGGGGATGATCCCGGCAGTTTGGGACTGGTGCTCACCCTCGAAGGATTGATCATGGGAGTCACAGGAAAGCGATCGATGTGGCGCACGCTGGCGGCCGCGAAACTACCTGAAGTTAGAGGTTATAATTTTGAACAACTACAGCATCGGGCTGAACAACAGATCGAGCGAATCGAGGCTGAACGGATTCGCGCAGTCGAACAGGTGTTCGCGAAAACGCCTTCCTCGAAGTGATGTTTTGCTAATGGGGACGCCTGGGACAAACAACCGCGTCGAGAAAATGCCGGCGGCCGGGTTTGTGAACGGATCTGCCGAGGCGGCAGAGGAAGCGGGCCTGCGATATGTAAGTGACGATCGTCCGGGCTACAGCCGGCGCGCGAAGAACGGCGACTTTGAATATCTGGACGTAGAAGGCAAGCGTATCCGCGACGAGCAACGCTTGCTGCGAATCAGACGCCTGGCCATTCCGCCCGCCTGGACAGAGGTGTGGATTTGTCCCTCCCCAAATGGCCATATTCAAGCGACGGGCCGCGACGCGCGTCGTCGAAAACAATATCGCTACCACGAGCGTTGGCGAGAAATCAGGGATGCAGATAAATTTGCGCGCCTGGCGGACTTCGCCACCGCACTTCCGAAGATCCGGCGACGAATTACCCAGGACATGAGATTACCCGGCCTGCCACGCCAAAAAGTGCTCGCCACCGTGGTGCGCTTGCTGGAGCGAAGTTTCATCCGCGTTGGGAACGAGGAGTACGCGCGTGAGAACAAGTCATTTGGACTAACGACCATGAAGAACCGCCACGTCACGGTGAAAGGCGCGCGATTACGATTTCGCTTCCGGGGCAAAAGTGGACGCGATCATGACGTAGACATCACCGATCAGCGAATTGCGAAAATCGTGGCAAAGTGTCAGGACCTGCCCGGACAGGACTTATTCAAGTATGTAGATGACGAGGGCGAGGCTCGCGATGTCACGTCACAAGACGTGAACGATTACTTGCGCCAAATTACAGGCGAGGATTTTACCGCGAAGGATTTTCGAACCTGGGCGGGAACTCTTCTCGCCACAACCGCGCTGAACGCGCAAGAACCGTTCGAAACGAAGAAGCAGGCAAAGGCAAACGTAAAAGCAGCGATTTGCGCAGTAGCAGAGCTTCTCGGCAATACGCCGGCTGTTTGCAGAAAGTGTTACGTGCATCCAGCCATCGTCGCGACCTACCTGAAGGGTGGGCAAATCACCCGCTTCGAGGAGGCATCGAAACCTGCCGTGAATAGAAAACTGCGCGCGACCGAGCGACTCCTTCTAAAATTTCTCCACGCGCAAAACTCGACGAATGATAAAAGCTAAGTTTCAAGCAAGAAGCGGACGTCGTGATGGCCGCTCGCCTGCCCTGATTCAATGGCAGAGCGTCACGTACCCTGCATTCCTGTCTTACGCTTTGGCAACTTACGGCGTCGGCTGTGGTGCAGTCGAACCACTCGGATAAGGCGATGGCGCCTCAGACGCTGAACCCTCCGTCTTAGACGGATTTCGCTTTGCAACGCCGGAGCTTCCATGCCGCGCTCGTTCCGGCGGACTCGCTGAGGCTTGAGCCGTTGTCGCGGATGTCGTGCCCGTTCCACTGGTTCCCTCCTGCTGGCACGAAACAATGAACGCCGCTGCCATACGAATGCGATCAAACACAATAGATAATTCTTCATGGATATCCGTTTGAGATCGCCTGTCGCAGGACCGTTGGTTATTGGAAAGTTCAAACCGCGCGACTAACGAGTGCCTTTCGTTTGCGAAGCATCTTCTTCAGCTTTTCTACCCACTGGCAGGGGCGCCGGGCCTCAAGCAACACATCCGAATCGTAACCCACCGATGAAACCGCGTGGCGACGGGACTGATTGCTAGGTACGGGCGGCGCGTGCAGTTCGCCCGTTCGCCGGTTGTCCGGATAGCGAATTCGGCGCCTCGATATTCGCGCCTTCATCAACACCCATGCTCAATCGATAAACCAGTTCGCCGCCAAGCCAGCCGGAGAAAAGCGCAATGCCGATCCCGATCCATCCAAGCACGATGGCCAGTAGCGACGGAGTCGAGGGATCGGGGCGGCGCATGAACCAGCTCACAATGAAGAGCAATGAGACAATAAGATTCGCGACGCCGTGAGTTAGACCGATCGACTTGGCTCGAGTGCCATCGGGAATTCCCAGCCAATCGATAAATCCAAACACTGCGGCGATGAGCGCACCAATTATTCCAGCGGCAATAATCCAGTATGACACGACAGCCCACTGGCCGTTGTTCGTGGACAAATAGATGATGTCGAAGATGGATGCCACGGGGAGCAATCCCAGCGGGAACACAATTAACATTGGATGAACCGGGTGACCGAGGAATGTTGTCTTTGCTTTCATTTGCCATTCTCCTCTCTGTAGGGAAATCGCCGCACGACCGCTAAATGGTTTGAGTGAACCGCGTCAGCCCGCTCGGTTTGAACGCGCATCGAACTACAGATCGGGAGATCCGTCTCAGTTCAAAACGGCTGTTATTCCATCGCGCTCCGATTCAGGTACATGCAAACCCAAGGAGAACGCACTGGAGCAAAGCCATCTCTGTGGGAGCGGACAGAGAAAAAGTTTGTGACCGCACCCTTGACGGAGGATCTCACAACGGACGTATGCGTGATCGGTGCGGGCATTGCGGGCGTGACCACAGCTTATCTTGCGGCGCGAGAAAACTTGGAGGTGACTCTCATTGACGACGGGCCAGTCGGCAGTGGAATGACCGGCCGCACCACGGCGCACCTGGTAAACGCGTTGGACGATCGCTATATGGATATCGAAAAATTTCTCGGCACGGAATGTGCCCGTCTCACTGCGGAGAGTCATACGGCTGCGATCGACCGAATCGAACGAATTGTTAGCGAACACAGCATCGATTGTGATTTCGAGCGCGTGGAGGGCTACTTGTTTCTGCCACCTGGCGGCTCGGTCAAGGAATTGATGGAGGAGCTCGAAGCGATTCACCGGGCGGGTCTCGCCGGCGTCGACCGAGTCGATTTAGTGCCGAACACGAAAATTAATTCCAAAGCTGTCCTGCGTTTTCCAAAACAGGCTCAGTTTCATCCGTTGAAATATCTGAATCGTCTGGCGCGATTGATTGTGGATGCTGGAGGCCGGGTTTTTACCGGGACGCGAGTGGTCTCAATTGAAGATGGCGATAGCGTTCAAATTCGAACAGCAGACGGACACACGATCACAGCGAAAGCCGCGGTCGTAGCTACCAACTGCCCTATCAACGATCGCGTTGTCATTCATTCCAAACAGGCTCCGTATGCAACCTACGCGATGTCGATGCGTGTAACGCGCCCGGTTGAACACGCGCTTTTCTGGGATACCGCCCAAACTGCGGAAGAAGAAAAGAAGGAAATCGGGCCGGTCGCTTATCACTATGTGCGATTCGCCTCCGACGGCCAGGGCGATATGCTCGTCGTTGGAGGTCAGGATCACAAGACAGGGCAGGCGGAGGATTGCCAGGAGCGTTTCGTAAAGCTCGAAAGGTGGGCGCGCGAGCGTTTCCCTTTCGTCGGTGAAGTGATCGACCGCTGGTCCGGCCAGGTGATGGAACCGGTGGATGGTGTGGCTTACATCGGCCGGAATCCAGGTAACAAAAATGTTTACGTCGTAACAGGGGATTCAGGCAACGGTATGACGCATGGGACACTGGCCGGCATGTTGATCGTCGACCTGATCGTCGGAAGAGACAATCCCTGGGCAAATCTATATGACCCGTCGCGAAAGACTTTAAAGCCGCGAGCCCTGGCGGACTACATCGCCGAAAATGCTAACGTGGCCGCCCAATTCCGGGACTACGTAACGCCCGGATCAGTGAAATCGGTCGATGATATTCCGAGTGGGCAGGGAGCTCTGTTGCGCCATGGCATAAAAAAAATTGCGGCGTATCGAGACGAAGCTGGAGAACTCCACGCCCTTTCAGCTGTCTGTCCGCACCTCGGGTGCGTAGTGCGATGGAACGCATGCGAAAAAACATGGGATTGCCCCTGCCACGGATCGCGTTTCGATGCCCTGGGAGTTGTCGTTAACGGGCCGGCCATTTCCGATTTGGAACGCGCAGAAGTGCCGGGTGTTTAGCGGCGTGATGGGTAAGCAAGTGCCGGCTGGCAGACGTCCGCGAAGCTGCCGCAATTCGAAAGCGGAATGAGGAAGCCGCCGGTTTGAAGAAGCGAACCGCAGTACTTCACCTCGATGGTTTCATTGATCAAGAAAAGGGAGCAAAAGGGAATGAGGGATTGCTGGAACCGGCAGAATTGCACGCACGGAAACACCGGGGAGCACTATTAAATTCGCTCGATAGCTCAAATGAAAACGGAAACCGCTGCTGAACCGCGTTCAAGCCCGCTACCACGCGACAAAAGACGCCTGGCGCAAACGGGACCTCGTGCCGCCATGAGCTTTCGCAGATTGATCACTCGCTGGTGGTTTTGGGTGCTGGTCGCGATCGCCACCGCGCTTGTAATTGTGCACACGTTTCTGGCCATCTGGGTGCGCGATTACGTGAATCGCAAGTTATCGGAAATTCCCGGGTACCGGGCACACGTGACTGCTGTGACGCTTCACCTGTGGCGCGGCGCGTACCAGATTCACCGCCTCGATATCAAGAAGACCGACGGCAACGTACCGGTCCCATTCTTTGCCGCGCCGCTCATTGATCTCTCAGTGCAATGGCGAGCGCTTATCTTCGAGCGTGCGTTCGTGGGCAACATTGAAATCCATCGGCCCGAGATCAATCTGGTGAACGGCCCAACCAAAGCTTCTCGTCAGGCGCCTGTAGACGAACCCTGGGCCCAAAAGGTCAAGCAACTGTTCCCGCTAAAAATCAACCGGTTTGCGGTTCACAACGGCGAAATCCGCTACCGTGATTTCAGCCATGATCCGAAACTAAATCTTTGGGTCGACCAGGTGCAGATGGTTGCGACGAATCTCACGAACAGCAAGAAGCTTTCAAAAAATCTTATCGCCGACGTCCGAATCGAGGGGCGGCCGCTGAGCGCAGGTGATGTGCGAGCGCAAATTTCTCTCGACCCGTACGCGTTAAAACCGACTTTCGCCTTTAACCTGGAGTTGAAAGAGATGCCGTTGGTGAAAGTGAACGATTTCGCCAAGGCGTATGGCCATTTCACGTTTGAGGCCGGGACGTTGAAAGTGGCGATGGAAGCAAGCGCGAAGAATGGCGCTTACAAAGGTTACATCGAGCCGGTGTTCGACAAGATGAGCATTTTCAATCCGGCAAAGGAAGACAACCCGCTCACGGCAGTTTGGGAGGCAATTCTAGAAGGCGTGACACGCATCGTGCGTAATCATCCAAAGGACCGGTTCGGAACCAAGGTGCCGTTTTCCGGTACGTTCGAGCACCCGAACCCGGAGATACTGACGACGGTCTTTAACGCTTTTCGAAATGCTTTCGTCAAAGCTTTCGCAGGCGAACTGCCGGCCGGGCACAAGCTGCCGCAGGTGGAACCTGAGAAGAAGCAATAGACCTTAATTCTTTGTAGCCATACTCGTCGGGATGAGCGCGGTCGCAGGGGTTAGATGCATTTTTCGTTCAGGAGGGTCGCATCCGTCCGATGCTTGTTAGCTAACGCTGCAACAGCGCGATTGCCTTGCCTTCGCGATGTTCGACCTGATCCATTGTGCATTGGCGCGGAGCTTTGTCCGGACGCCAGCGCAGAAATCTTGTGCCGTGCCGGAAGCGGTCGCCGGTGAAATGATCGTAGGCAACTTCCACCACAACCTTTGGATCGACCGGTTCCCATTGCCCGGTGCGCTCCGTGCTCCAGCGACTGGGTCCGCCGGGGGCGTTGCCCGTGAAGCCCGGTGGTTTCTTCAGCGCTTCAAATTTTTTGGTCAAATCGCGGCGGTCTGCGGCTTTGAAGCCGGAGATAAACCCGACGTGATGTAATAATCCATCATCGCCATAAAGGCCGAGCAACAGAGAACCGATCACCCGCGCGCCGGTGGCATAACGAAAACCGCCTACGACACAATCGACGGTGCGGATTTTTTTTACCTTTACCGCGGCGGTACGTTCCCCCGAAGCATACGGCGCATCCAGACGCTTGGCGATGATGCCGTCAAGATCGCGCCCGCTTTTTTGGAACCAATTCTTCGCGACTTTGTAATCGGTTGTGGCCGGGGAAAGTCGTATGCTCTTTGCCAGTCCCAGGTTTGAGCGTGCGAACTTTTCCAGAAGTAGCCTCCGCTCTTGCAGATTCAGCTTGAGATAAGATTCACGCTGGTCAGCGAGCAGATCGAACACGATGTACAGCGCCGGGTGCGCGGCGGCCAGTTTCTGAACGCGACTCGCGGCGGGATGCAAACGCAGTTGCAATTCATCGAACGAAAGCGCGCCGCCAACGGGAATCACCAGTTCGCCGTCGAGAACAAACTGTCGCTGTTTTACCTTCTCGACATCAGCGGCGGCATCCGGGAAATACCGTGCCAGCGGCTGCCCGTTCTTTGATTGCAAAAAGACCTTCTCACCGTCGCGAAAGGCAAGGCAGCGAAACCCATCCCACTTCGGCTCATACTGCCATTCATCACCGGCGGGAATTTCGTCAACGGAACGCGCTTCCATTGGCGGGAGTGGCGGTTTGAGTAACATTGTGACGGGCCTTCAGCAACTGATGTTTCGAATCAGGAATTTCTACGCCGAACTGGTTGGCCGTTTACGCTTTCTTGCCTCGATCTTGCGAAATACGATAGCGTGAGACAAACGCGTATCGGCCTTCAACGATTTCTTCATTAGAGTTATCGCGGAATCGTTGTCGTTTTTTGTGTTTGATACGATGCAATCCTGCGGCACGAACAAATTGAAGTCGCGCATATAGGCATCGTTCGCCGTAAAAAGGACGCAGATATTACCAGCGATACCGGTGAGAATGATACTTTGCGTCTCCAGGTAGCGCAGAAGAGTTTCGAGTGTGGTGGAAAAAAATGCGGAGTGCTTCGGTTTGAGAACGAAGTAATCGTTTTCATCCGGCCGCAACAAGTTCACGATGTCGCCGCCTTGGCCATCTCTTGCACAGTGCTCGACGGTGCGCCGGAAATCGGATTTCCATTGGCCGAAATTGTCATTCACATAAATCACCGGAACCCCTGCCTTTTGTGCTCTTCGCTTCAGGCGCAGAAGACGTCGCGCCATCGGACGCGCGTATCGCAGCAACTGGTCCGCTTCGGGAAAATCGAAATCGTTGATCACATCGATCAAAAGCAAGGCGAAGCGGTGCTTATGGGGGGCGCTTCCGTGCAGATCGCGGTTCTTTTCCGGCATGTTGTCGAGCAATAGCGTTGTTGTGTCGTTACAACCGCCCCACACTCATATTTTCACTTCTTAAAAACAAAAGTGGAATGAACGCCCATTTTCTACGTGGACATGGGCTGCTTGCTAGCGGGGAAACCGGAAGCCAATTGCTGCGCCCAACAAGCCCCGGCAATTACGGTTCGAGATTTCCTTCTTTGCTATCGAGCTCGTCATTTTTGAATGTGAACATGGCGAATTTTTTCCCATCCTCGTAGCGGTAAGTTGTCTTCTTAAAGATCACCATGTCCTTCGTTTCGAGCGTAGTCGGCGGTCCAAGGATTCTCTCGACCTGTGCCTTGGTCATTCCCGGGGTGATTTGATCGTAGTTGCTGCGCGTCAGCTTCGATCCGCTAAGAGCGTTGCGATCACAACTCACAGAGGTTAACAACCATGCTGAAATCAGTAATAAGATGCCTGCCTTACGTAGTCTCATAACTCGAAGTTTAATCGGTTTGCGAAGTATACTTACGTGGCTGCCCTCACAAGTGGCTGTAAAAAAGTGAGTTAGCGGAAGGCTCTGCGCGCCGTAAGATTTTTCCCGATCCAACGATCCTCCGGAGTTCCTATTGTGCACATTTGTTGCTCAAAGCACGTTTGGCCGGCAAACCCACCTACAACGAATATGCGTTTCACTGAAAAAATTAAAGAAGCAGGCGCGACTGGCTACATCTTACTTTGGCTTCTCGGGATCCCGATTCCGATTTTGCTTTTGATCTTTCTTTTGCGCGGTTGCACGTAAACGACGGGCTAAGGGCTGGATCCCGAGCCAAAGGACAGTGGTGACTCTCGTAACAAACCTTTTTCGCCGAGACTTCTCAGTTTGTGCCTAACCAGATTCGTTTATCCGAATTAAAAGTCGGCGCTATCATCAACACTGCCAGCGGGAGCTGCGATTTGGAATCGGAGCAGGCCATGCTTGGCATCCTCACGCGTATGGGCGCCGTCAACCCGAAGGTCTGGTGCGGCGAAGGGAAGCAGATGGAGGACTTCGTGGCAGACGCCAGCCGGCAAAAGCTGGACATTTTCATTGTTCTCGGAGGCGACGGCACGATTCGACGAGCAGCTGAAACCTGCTCCGAAACGTCTCCCTTACTTATTCCGCTTCCAGGAGGAACGATGAACATGCTTCCTCGCGCGCTGTACGGAGATCTTTCATGGGAAGAAGCGCTGGAAACCACGCTGGCTGCCCCTTCAACAAAGGAACTTTCCGCGGGTCGCGTGGGGAGCAGACAATTTCTCGTCGCTGCAATTGTGGGCACGCCCGCTCTCTGGGTAGAAGCCCGCGAGGCCGTGCGCGACGGAGGTATCATTGAGGTAATCGAGAAGGGAAACGTGGCCCTTAAAAACATGTTTGGCACAAAGCTGCGCTACAACATTTCCGATCAGGCAAACGGCGAAGCTGAGACATTGGTTGTGATCTGTCCCCTGGTGTCGCAGGAGATGTCTGGGTCCGAGCAAGCGTTAGAAGTCGCAGCCATCGGTTTCGAGAGCGCCGCTGAAGTAATCAGGCTTGCTACAGCAGCTGCTTTCGGGAAATGGCGTGACGACGAAAAAGTACAAGTCACGAGGACAAGGCGATTAACTGTTCAATCGGACAAAGAAATTCCTGCCACGGTGGACGGCGAAAATGTGAATTTGGGGAGTCACGCGGAGATCGAATTCCTTTCCCGCGCGCTGACTGTTCTTGTGCCCGGCAAATAATGCTGGTGGTCAGTTTTGCGACAACCGGACGCACGACGTCGACCGAATTGCTAATTTAGAAGATCGTTTATTGTGGCACGGCACGGCGACTCAAACACCGCACAATCGCTTGTTGGCAAGGCTTACAGTCTGCTAAAACAAACATTTCAGGAGTGGCTACAGGATAAAGCTCCGCAACTGGGCGCTGCACTTGCGTATTACACAGTTTTCTCTCTGGCGCCGCTGATTCTGGTCCTGCTGGCAATTGTCGGATTTATTTTTCGCGACGATCCATCGGGCGCCTGGGACAAGCTCACCCAGCAAATGAGTTATTTTCTCGATGCTAGCGCCATGCACGTAATACAGAACATCGCTCAGAAAGCGTCGCAGACGGACAAGAGCGGACTGGCCACAATCATCGGCATCGCCCTCGCAATCTTCGGGGCCAGCGGTGTGTTTGGTCAGCTGCAAGACGCGCTAAACACAATTTGGGGCGTTAAAGCGAAGCCGGGGCTCGGTATCTGGGGATTTTTGCGAAACCGTTTCCTTTCGTTCGCCATGGTAGCAGGCATTTGTTTTTTGTTGCTGGTGTCACTAACCATCGAGGCGCTGCTCAAAGGATTCAGCCACTACATGCAATCGATCTTGCCGGGAGGAATCGTCATCGCGTTGGGTGTTTATCTAATCTTTGATTTTGCGGTGGTGGTTCTGGTCTTGGCGATGATTTTCAAGTTCCTCCCAGATGTTAAGGTTCAATGGAGAGATGTTTGGATCGGCGCAGTGATGACTGCAATCCTGTTTGGCATCGGTAAATGGCTGCTGGGGTTGTACCTTGGCAGTGCCGCTGCGGGGTCCGCTTATGGAGCAGCCAGTTCTCTAATCACTCTTTTACTCTGGGTGTATTATTCATCCCAAATCCTGCTGTTCGGGGCAGAATTCACGCAAGTTTATGCGCAGCGGGCGGGGCGAGCGTTAAAACCGAGCGAATACGCCGTTCGGCTTGAGACGACGCAAGTAGAAGTTCCTTGAGAGCTTTACTTGTGTGATTGCCGCTGCAGGTCAGGCTGGCGGCCACTTAGTGGCTGGCGCGTCTGTCCGCTTTTCTTCATCCACGCGGGTTTCAGAAAAGGGGAATCGCTGGCCGACTCTTCCACCGATCGCGGCTGCTATGGCTCCGAGAATGAGGCCGATCGCGGCTGCTCCCGTGCCAGCAGCGCCTCCCTTGGCAGCGCGTTGTCCTAGCTCCCTTGCCTTTGCTTCGCGTTGTTCGGGCGTGGTTGCTTGAGCCTGCGTTGTTGCCTGGTCTGCACTTTGCCTCGCTTGCGCTGCCAACTGGTCAACCTGTTGTTGAACAGCTGGAGGTAGCTGCGCTCGCGATACCTTGTCGCTGTTGTTAATAGCGAAAGCACCGAGACCTGAGGCAGCACCCGCAATTCCGCCGGCAGCTGTTGCGAGCAATATCAAGGTGGCGGTCGTGACAGTAGCCCAGGTGGCCAATCCGTGAAGCCAGCCATTGAATGTACCACCAAGCCGACCGGCAACATACCCGCCCACGAATAGTGCAATCAGGCTGCTGACCACCAACCAGACTGCCGCACCAATGCCAAGGCTGGTTCCACTGGGAGACTCGCCTGTAGCCGGATTCAAGGTCGCCAAACCAACCGCCGTGCCGATTAACGTCAGCACAAGTTGGATGGCGAGCGACACAACTGCTCCAGCGAAGATCGAACCCCACGAAATACGCGCGAACGGCCGCCCAAACCCATAATAGTTGTCCCGGCTGGTTGCGCGCCAATTAACATCCTGATCAGCTGTTATATGATCGGTTCTTACCATATGAATATTCCTTTCCAACTCCTATGTATACCTTGCTACGCGCTTGCCACCGTTGCTGGACGTCCAAATCAACCGAGGTATAAAACTATTAGCGCAAGTTGTAACACGTTCTGTAGCGATTGGTAACAGCGCATGAGAACCTAGGATTTACTTGGACTGCAACATCCGGTTTTATCACCGCCTGATCAAAGTGCGCTCGTGAGCGGCGGCACTTGCAGAAAACATCAAGTTTGATAGCAGGGAAATTTCTTTGTCGCACTGCTGCAAAATCGACAAAGGAATCATCTTTTTGATCTTGCTGAATTCTTTTTGAACAACAGAGCCAAAAATCGGATCGGATTCGAATTGTAAGCACAGAAAGTTTGGGATCAGGAATCACGATGGCAATCATGGTTTTTGGCGCTGGGGAGGAATTCCACTGTAAGCGCCTCTTCAGTGAATTAAGTGAATCTTGGGTCTCGCAACCAGAAAGGGAAACATGCGAATCGCTCAAGTTGCGCCGCTAATTGAAAGTGTGCCTCCGAAGCATTATGGAGGAACGGAAAGAATCGTCTCTTATCTTACCGAGGAGTTAGTCCGGGCAGGCCACCAGGTCACGTTGTTTGCCAGCGGTGATTCGGTCACGACTGCTCGTCTCATTGCTCCGTGTGAACGCTCGCTTCGGAAGAACGAACGCTGCAAAGATCCTGTGGCCCGAGAAGTTCTTCTGATAGACCACGTTGTTGAGCATATCGACGAATTCGATCTCGTTCATTTTCACACAGGGTATCTTCATTTTCCGATCTGCCGATATCTGCCCGTCCCCCATGTTACTACTTTGCATGGCCGGCTTGATACCGCAGATCTTGTCCCGGTTTTCGATCGTTTTCGAGATGAACCGCTCATCTCGATCTCGAACGCGCAGCGGAAGCCTTTGGCATGGGCGAACTGGCAGGCCACCGTTTATCATGGTCTCCCTGTCGACCAATTTCAGTCTCGTCCCCGGCCGGGCGAATACCTCGCTTTTTTAGGGCGGATCTCGCCGGAAAAAAGAGCCGATCGAGCGATCGAAATTGCAAAACGCGCAGGCATGCGGCTGAAAATCGCTGCCAAGATTGATAAAGCTGACCGGCGTTATTTCAAAAAGGTGATTGAACCATTGCTGCGGGAACCGCACGTCGAGTGGGTTGGTGAAATTACCGATCGCGATAAAGACCAATTCCTGGGCAACGCGTATGCGCTGCTGTTTCCGATCGATTGGCCCGAACCTTTCGGACTTGTCATGATCGAGGCCATGGGCTGTGGCACCCCGGTAATTGCTTACGACAGCGGGTCTGTGCCAGAAGTGATGGAAGATGGCGTCACTGGTTTTATCGTCCACGACTTGGACTCAGCCGTAAAAGCGGTTGAACGCGTTCGCGATCTTGATCGCGCACGATGCCGGGAAGTTTTTGAGCGGCGATTTGCGGCGAAGCGCATGGCCAATGATTACATTGATGCTTACACGCGGTTGATGAACAATCATGTGATGAAAAGCCGTAAGATTTCAACGTCCGCACTCTCTGTTGTCCCAACAATTGAACCAAGCAGCACGGGTGACGCTGTTGAGGCACCGTTGGCTATTTGAGTCGACAGTTCGGTCTCTTATTTCCCGGGCGCGTCAGGACTCTCTCGGGCTTTTCTAATCAGAACGCGAGCCCCCGTGGCCTGGCGGATTTTTTTAGCGATATCTCACCGAATAGAGACGGAGCACAAGCCGATTCATGAAATACGGCACGTTCTCGTGAAGCGTGCCGTATCCCAGCGTACCGACAACAGTTCGCTATTTGAGCTTACTTTGAGTCTCCTTCGCAAGATCCAGGTGCTCCTGGATCATCTTTGCTGTGTCATCGGCAAATTTCTTCAGGTCGGGGTCGCTTCCACTGCTGGCTTCCTCCTTAAACTCGGCCAGGTCCTTTTCGTGATCCTTGACCATCATATCTATGTATTCCTTGTCGGAGCTCCACTTTCCGCTGGGTTCTTTGCTTGGGAGATGAACATTCTTTCGCGCCGCGATGCTTTTTAACTCGTCATTTGCTTTGCCGTGATCGGTGACCATCCGTTTACCGAATGATTTTACATCGTCGCTTTGCGCATTCTGCTCCGCCATTCTTCCCATGGCGACTTCCATCATTCCTCCTTTAGCAGCCTTATGCATAAATTTCCTGTCCTTTTCGCTGACAGTGGAGCTTTTGCTGTCAGAAGAAGTCTGTGCCCAACCGACTCCGAGACCAAGGCCGAGGGTTACAAAAGCGATAACAGAAACCTGCAGGATAGTTGTAGGTGTTTTCATAATAACTCGTACAATGAATCGTGGCTGGAATTTCGATCAGATGGCAGAATCTTGTGCGAGCGCCAGCAAACGCCTGGACGATGGTTCACTCAGAAACGCAGAAGTGTAGCGGCATGATTTGGTCTCGATCGCTGCTTCGACAACTGGCGCCGGCAAGACCGACCAGGCTGGACGCGGCGAATTGACCTGTATGCGAGCGCTATTCGCGACTTCCGAATTCCCACCGGGAGTGTCCATAGCGTTAAAGTGCTTTTTTGCCGTGCTTGAGCTGCTGGTAATTGGCGCTGGAGTTTATGTGTTTCGCAAACGCGAACAGCTCTTCGGTTACAAGGGCAAAGAAGGTGATACTTACGCCTCAGCGAATCTGCGGTTGGCTATGGTGGTGTTGATTTGGATCCATGCAGTCATTTTCATGGCCATCATGATCTTTGAAGTGTGAGGGATGAACGGGTTCCCATATTCGCAGACAGCCAGATCAACGCGCTGATCACGTAACCGGTCGAGCTGATTAACGTAATGCTCACGCGCGCCGACGGGTCGCGCTCGCGATGGCTGACGTGTCAATGCTGGCGCCGATAATTCAATCTGGGTCGAATCGGTGCATGAAATCGGAGTTTAACTCACCGTAGCTCAGGGGATGACCTATGAGCGTGTCGTATCCTGTCCGGCAGCTCGCCTGCGGCCAATCATCGACGTCCGTTGATGGTGTTACCGCCGATTAACCAACGGCATGTGTCGATTGGTTACCTGCTGCTTCGTTCTCGGCAGCATTTGTGCCGCTTCCCAGGCACAAGATTTGCCGCCTGGGGAGGATGGGCAATGGACGATGCCGGCCAAAAACTTCGAGAACACGCGCTATAGTGGGCTGGATCAAATCAAAATTGATAACGCGAAGAATCTGCGTGTCGCCTGGACATTTTCGA
>DASREH010000032.1:0-65056 GCA_035652195.1 Candidatus Udaeobacter sp.
GTATTTCGCGCTGGAAGGTTTGGTAAAAATTGTCCGATTGATTGAACAGGTGCGCGACTCAGGAGCAAACAAGCGTCTCGAGTTGGGCGGTATCGTCATGACCATGTACGATGGGCGGACAAATCTTAGTGAGCAGGTGGTAGCCGAAGTCCGCAAGCACTTCGGCGACCGTGTCTATGAGGCCGTGATTCCCCGAAGCGTTCGCTTAAGCGAGGCACCCAGTTTCGGAAAGTCGATCCTGGAGTATGCTCCGAACGGAGCGGCTGCCGAAGCGTATCGAGCATTGGCACGTGAGTTTATCCAGCGGCATTCCCCAGCTCCGAAGGACGTCCAAGGCGCCGAGTGACCCCTAAAGCAGGGGACGAATGCCCGCGAAAGCGTCTCCTTCTTTCTGTGCATTACGGCTTCAATGATTTTTCCGTTTCCCATAAAATAATGTTGACATTTTGTAGGGGATTGCCCTACAAAAATTTCTTCCTCGAATAGATCTCGAGCCGGCATAGGACGCTTTCTCCCGCAAGCTTCGTCTCGGCCCGCAGACCTGCAGTCACCAGGGCCAATCAGTGGGAAAAGCGGAAAGTCCAAAATATGCATCAGCCGATTCAGCTCGAACCTAAAATTCGATCACGCGCTTCAGGGCCGCGTAAAGGACACGCGGCTGCGTGGCGCGCGCAGTCGGGTAAACAGCGCATTCGACGCGCTCACGCAGCGCAGCGTGCTTTTACGCAGCTCCAAATCACGTTCTCGATCGCCTTGATTTTTGCCTTTGCGATCTTGCTGGCGATCGCGGCGCCAACCAATCCGAAAGAAGCTTTCGGGCAAACCCCGCTGGGCGGCCCGACGCTGGGCAACTATCCAGACACTTCCCTTCCACTCAGCACCGACACGACGGTTACGCCTGATGCTGCGCCGATCAACACTACCAGTATCAATGTTTCCACCTCGACCGATTTCAAGGGGACGCTCGCGGGCGATCCGGCGACGGGTGTGGTGCGGGTGACGGACGCGCATCCGGCGGGCGCCTACACGGTGACGGTGACCGCTTTCGACAGCGGTGGCGCGACCGCGACCAAGACGTTTACTCTGACAGTAACGACGCCCGCGACATGCGACCAGGTTGGCTTTGAAGGCAGGAACTTTATTGTTGGCGATAGCCTCCCTCGCTCAGTAGCGGTGGGTGATTTCAATGGCGATGGCAAGCAAGACCTCTCAATTGCCAACACAGGCAACGTGTCGATCTTGTTGGGCGATGGCGCAGGCCATTTCAGTGTCGCCACACCCTTCGCCGTTGGGGATGCTCCTTACTCAGTAGCGGTAGGCGATTTCAATGGTGATGGCAAACAAGACCTCGCCGTTGCCAACGCTTTCTCAGACAACGTGTCGGTCTTGTTAGGCGATGGCGCAGGCAATTTCAGTGCTCCCGCAAACTTCGGCGTTGGCAATGATCCTCTCTCAGTAGCGGTGGGCGATTTTAACGGCGATGGCCACCAAGACCTCGCAACTGCCAACTATTTCTCAGATCGCGTGTCAATGTTATTGGGCGATGGCGCAGGCAATTTCAGTGCCGCCGCAAACTTCAGTGCTGGCGATAGTCCTGAGTCAGTAGCGGTGGGGGATTTCAATAGCGACGGCAAGCAAGACCTCGCCACTGCAAACTTTTTTGGCCACAACGTGTCGATCTTGTTGGGCGATGGCGCGGGCAATTTCAGCGCTCCCACCAACTTCGCTGTTGGTGTTCGCACTTATCCTAACTCAGTAGCGGTGGGCGATTTCAATGGCGACGGCAAGCAAGACCTGGCAACTGCCGACGGAGGAACCTTTCCAGATTATAACGACAAAGTGTCGATCTTGTTGGGCGATGGCGCAGGCCATTTCAGCGCTCCCACCATCTTCGGCGTCGGCACTTATCCTAAGTCAGTAGCCGTGGGCGATTTCAATGGCGACGGCAACCAAGACCTCTCGGTTGCCAACAATCTTTCAAACAACGTGTCGATCTTGTCGGGCGATGGCACGGGCCATTTCAGTGTCGCCACATCCTTCGCCGTTGGGGATGCTCCTTACTCAGTAGCGATGGGCGATTTCAATGGCGATGGCAAGCAAGATCTCGCCACTGCAAACTCCTCTGGCCAAAACGTGTCGATCTTGTTACGCGACTGCCCGGTCAGTCAAATCACTCGCGCCGGGACGACTTGCGACCAGTTATCCTCCGACACTGCTGAAACCCTTGAAAGCGTGCAATACCAATATCACCGGGCTGACGATTTGATTTACCGAGTTGGCCCCCGTGACTTTTTATACTGGGTGATGGTCACGGCGCCAGCCGGGAACAACATCTTCAGGATCACTCAGACGATCACGACCGGCAACTTTAGCACCTTCTTTGCCGCCGTTGAGAATAGAGGCAGCGTGTTTGACTCCGACTGTGTCCCCCTGCAACGGATTATCACCCAAAGCGGCGACACGGTGACGGTGAAGTTCAACGCCTCCGTTTCGGGCACTTACTACATCGCGATCAAGTTCAACTCGCAGGATCTCATCGGCGAACACGCTCCCGACCCGACAACCGTTCACTACGACTTCACGACGACCGGTTTGCCTCTATCGACTAGTGGGCTCGATCTCGTGCAATACCAATGAGGTTAGAATGTTCAGCAGGCGAGCGTATCGCGAAGTTGAATCAGCTTCCTCCCAACACAGAAATTTCTGCAGCGTCTCGTGAGTCTGCTCGCGCGTGCGAGGACCTGCCGAAAAGCGCATAAAATCGTCGTTGTTATCAGTTCGACAAGCCGGTCGAGATCTTCTTGTCGGAAGGGACGCAGGATCAATCGGCGTGTCTCCAGAATCATCTGTTTAAACAAGTACAAATCCTAAGGCAGGTGCGATTCATAGTCGAAAATGGCGACTGCCAATGACGATTACGCACATCCTGCGCAACCGCCGGACACATCAAGTTGGGACAAAGTCCGCGATGCGGCGAGGGAATGCACAGCGTGTCATCTTTATAAGCGGGCGACACAGACTGTCTTCGGTGAGGGTCCAAAACACGCAATGATTATGCTGGTCGGCGAGCAGCCGGGCGATTACGAGGATCAGGAGGGCAAACCGTTTGTCGGTCCAGCTGGCAAAATCATGGACAAAGCGCTGGAAGAAGCAGGAATCAATCGGAAGGAAGTCTATGTCACAAACGCGGTGAAGCATTTCAAGTGGGAGCCTCGCGGCAAGCGCCGGATTCATCAGAAACCAAATTCACGCGAGATCGCAGCGTGTCGTCCATGGTTGGAAGCAGAATTGCGTATCGTCAGACCAAAGTTGTTGCTTTGCCTCGGCGCGACAGCTGCGCAGGCTGTTTTTGGTCCATCGTTTCGTGTTACTCGGGAGCGGGGCAAGCTCTTATCGTCCAAACTTGCGGCTAAAACAGTGGCCACTGTGCATCCATCGTCTCTTCTACGACAACCCGACGAAGAATCGCGGCAGCGAGAATATGAGCGGTTCGTCGTGGATCTGCGCGCCGCGCGACGGGCAGCCACGAAAGAGTAGACATTACAGCCTTCGCAACTGTCTGCTCAACCGTCCACAAGGACATCTCGTGTTTTGTATCCTCCGACAAAAGCTTTGCGAAATTCCTCGAATGTTCCCTGCTCAATTTGAGCGCGAGCTTGCTTCATTAAAGTCAGATAAAAATGCAGGTTATGCAGTGTGATCAACCGCAGCCCGAGAATTTCTTCGGCCTTAATGAGATGGCGTATGTAACCGCGTGAAAATTCACGGCAAGCTTCGCACGTGCAGTTTGCTTCAATCGGGTTCTCGTCCAGAATGAACTCTGCATTCTTTAGGTTGATCGTGCCGCTCGCCGTGAATGCAGTCCCGTTTCTGGCTATGCGCGTCGGCAGGACGCAATCAAACAAGTCCATGCCGCGCGCGATCAACTCCAGCAGTTGCGGCGGCGTGCCGAGTCCCATCGCGTAGCGCGGTTTGTGTGCCGGCAGAAATGGTTCGACCCATTCCACGGCTTGCATCATTTCCTGCTCCGGTTCGCCCACGCTCACACCGCCAACGGCATAGCCATCGAAGTCAATGGCGGCAATGGCTTGCGCATTTTGTTTTCGCAGATTCTCGAAAGTCGCGCCTTGTACAATGCCAAACAAAAGCGGGCTCGATTCTGCGGAGTTTTTTTCCTTCCATTTCTTGCATCTCCTGGCCCATCGAGTCGTCATCTCCGCGCTTTGGGCCGCATAATCGTATTTACAGGGGTAGGGAACACATTCGTCGAGCACCATGGCGATATCGCTGCCAAGCAGTGTTTGAATTTCCATGGCGAGCTCCGGTGAGATGAATGCACGAGCGCCATCGACATGATTTTGAAATTCAACGCCGTCGTCTGTGATTTTCCGCAACTTTGCCAGGGAAAAAATCTGATAACCGCCGCTGTCAGTCAGAATCGGCCCGTCCCAGCTCATGAAGTTGTGCAGACCGCCAAAATGTTGGATCACTTTAAGTCCCGGCCTAACGAATAGATGATAGGTGTTTCCGAGGATGATTTGCGCGTCCAGCTCGCGCAGTTCCCGAGGGCTGACGCCTTTCACCGAACCTTGTGTCCCCACCGGCATGAACGCAGGCGTCTCGATCTGCCCATGCACAGTCGTTAGGCGAGTACGCCGCGCCTTGGACTCGCGGTCGATGGCCAAAAGTTCGAACATTTTCTGCATCGGATTTCAAAGATTCATCGACTCCGGTCGGAATAACAATCGTACTGTAAAATAATTTTTGCAGACGGCGATTTTCCCTCTATAATTGCCACCCACCGCATCAGGCGCGTGAGAGAGTTTGCTGCGCGACCTGGGCGGGTTTTTTGTCGCCCCGCGCACAACGCTTCTGGCGGCGCTTTGTTTTGATATTTGGAGTTTTGATTTTGGAAAATGCCTACGATTAATCAGCTGATTCGGAAAGGACGCCGCAAGGTGTCGGTGAAATCCAAATCACCGGCGCTGGCCGACTGTCCTCAGCGGCGCGGCGTTTGTGTGCAGGTGATGACGCGCACACCGAAAAAGCCGAATTCTGCGCTGCGCAAAGTGGCAAAAGTGCGGTTGACGAATGGCCAGGAAGTGATTGCCTACATTCCCGGCGAGGGGCATAATTTGCAGGAGCACTCGATTGTGCTTGTACGCGGTGGGCGCGTGAAGGATTTGCCCGGCGTTCGCTACCATATCGTGCGCGGCACGCTCGACGCATTGGGCGTTGATGGACGACGGCGCGGGCGTTCAAAATACGGGGCGAAGCGACCGAAAGCCGGGGCGGGCGGAGCGAAGGAAGCAGCCGCTGAAAAGAAATAGTATTGGACAGGAAAGCCGACAATGTCGCGAAGAAAAAGAGTTTACAAAAAGGAGGAGCATGTCGATTCCCGTTATGGGAGTCCGGCAGTAGCCCGCCTTATTACCACGGTAATGAATCGCGGCAAGAAATCGCTGGCTGAGCGAATTGTCTACACGGCGATCGACAAGTCTCGCGAGGGTTCTGATTCGGTCGATCCGCTTGAGGTTGTAAATAAGGCGATCGAAAATGTTCGGCCGCGACTGGAAGTAAAATCGCGTCGAGTCGGCGGAGCGACCTATCAGGTCCCCATGGAGGTGTCGCCGGCACGGCAGATTTCCCTGGCTACTCGCTGGATTGTTCAATACGCGGACAATCGGAAAGGATTGCCCATGGCGGAGGCGCTGGCACAGGAGATAAAGGATGCCGCGGCTGGCCAGGGGAACGCGATCAAGAAACGAGAAGACACTCACAAAATGGCGCAGGCGAACCGCGCATTTGCGCATTTTAGATGGTGACGATTATGGCGACGGCGACGATGGAACAGAAAAAAACCGCAGCGAAGAATCCAAATTCGCCGAATCGTAAGTTCCCGCTGGAACGAACGCGCAACATCGGCATCGCCGCGCACATCGACGCAGGTAAAACAACCATCACCGAGCGCGTTTTGTTTTATACGGGCATGATCCACAAGATGGGTGAAGTGCACGAAGGCACGACCGTCACCGACTGGATGGAGCAGGAACGCGAGCGTGGGATCACCATCACTTCTGCTGCGACTACCTGCACCTGGTCGCAACGCAAGGAAGAAGGCGTCTACAAGATTTTCGAGGGTATCAAGGAACGGATTAACATCATTGATACACCGGGGCACGTCGACTTTACGGCCGAAGTGGAGCGTTCACTGCGCGTTCTGGACGGGGCGATCGCGGTTTTCGACGGCGTCGCGGGTGTGCAGCCTCAGTCTGAAACAGTTTGGCGCCAGGCCACCAAGTACAACGTCCCTCGTCTGGCGTTTATCAACAAGATGGACCGGGTGGGTGCCGATTTCGAAATGTCCGTCGAAAGTATTCATAAGAAACTCGGCGCGAATGCATGGCCCGTTTTGCTGCCACTGGGCAAGGAAGATCAATTGCGCGGACAGCTCGACGTTATCAACAAGAAGGCCATCATTTATTCGGAAAACGATCAGCTCGGATCGACATACGAGGTTACCGATGTTCCAAAAGAATATGTCCACCTTGTTGACAAGGCTTACAACGACCTGGTCGAGCAAATCTCGAACATCGATGATGAGGTTGCCGAAGTCGTCATCCATGAAAAGCCTGTCACCCCTCAGCTGTTGAAGGCCGGGATCCGGCGACAAACAATCGCCAACAAATTTGTGCCAGTAATCGGCGGGTCGGCATTAAAGAACATCGGCATTCAATATCTGGTGGATGCGGTCGTTGACTATCTACCCAGCCCATTGGATATCCCGCCCGCTAGAGGCCAGGATCCAGACACTGGCGAACCGATAGAGGCGCCGACAGATGATAACGGCAACTTTTGCTCGCTCGCGTTTAAACTTTGGAGCGATCCGTTTGTTGGGAAACTGGTGTTCTTCCGTGTTTATTCAGGCACGCTGAGTAAAGGCGACACCGTTTACAATCCGCGCACGAACAAACGCGAACGCATTTCCCGGTTGATCCAAATTCAGGCCGACAAGCGCGAAGACATCGAGACCTGTTACTCAGGCGATATCGCGGCCATCGTCGGTATCAAGAACATCACTACGGGAGATACATTGTGCGATGAGGACCACCCGATACTCCTCGAGCCGCCGTCTTTCCCGGATCCGGTCATTTCGATGGCGATTGAACCGAAGACGAAGTTGGATCAGGAGAAAATGGCCACTGCGCTCCAACGCCTGTCAGAGGAAGATCCGACGTTCCGTGTGTTTACGCATGAGGACACCGGTCAGACCATTATCGCCGGGATGGGCGAACTGCATTTGGAAATCATTCGCGATCGCATGTTCCGCGAGTTCAAGGTGGACGCAAATGCGGGCAAACCGCAAATCGCGTACCGCGAAACCATCACAGCCAACGCGCACGGCGTTGGCAAATTGATCAAGCAATCCGGCGGCCGTGGCCAATACGGCCACGTAGAAGTGGATATGCGGCCAACCGAACGGGGCAAAGGTCTGACAATTGAGAATAAAATTGTCGGCGGCATCATTCCGCGCGAGTACATTCCGGCAGTCAAGAAGGGTATTGAAGAAGCCGTGCTGAACGGCATCTTGGGTGGCTATCCCGTTGTGGATCTTGAGGTCGATATTGTTTACGGCTCGTTCCACGAAGTTGATTCGAGCGAGCTGGCATTCAAAATGGCATCGATTTTTGCCATGAAAGATGGATTCAAGCAGGGCAAACCGATTTTGCTCGAGCCCATCATGAAAGTGGAGAACATCACTCCAGACGAATTTCAGGGCGACATCTGCGGCGATCTCAGCCGGCGGCGTGGGAGTATCAACAATATCGAATCGCGCAGCGGGCTGGCCATTATTCACGCCGAAGTTCCGCTGGCGGAACTGTTCGGTTATGCGACTGCGATCCGCTCGCTGTCGAAAGGACGTTCGAGCTACTCGATGGAGCCATCTCATTTTGCGCCGGTGCCGGCGAATCTGGTTCCAGCAATCCTCGATCAGAAAGAGGCCAAATGAGTAATGGTCAGCGCATCCGGATTCGCTTAAAAGCGTTCGATCACCGCATGCTCGATCAATCCGCGGTGGAGATTGTCGAGACGGCGAAGCGTACTGGAGCGCGTGTAGCGGGTCCGATTCCGCTGCCCACACTAATTGAGAAATTTACGGTCAATCGTTCCCCGCATGTTGACAAAAAATCGATGGAACAGTTTGAGATTCGCACGCACAAGAGACTGTTGGACATTATCGAGCCGACAGCGAAAACGGTGGATGAACTGAAGAAACTGAATTTGCCCGCGGGGGTTGACATTACGATTAAGATTTAACCGGAGGCCCCTCTGAAACATTTGCGATTAGACGGTCATGAGCATCGGACTTCTTGGACAAAAAATTGGTATGACCAGCGTTTACGACGCCAAAGGTCGGTTGTGTCCCGTGACCGTCATTGCGGCCGGCGATAACGTTTTGCTGCGTCGTTTAACGGAACAAACCGACGGCTATTCCGCTGTGCAGGTCGGGTTCAGTGCACAGAAAGAATCACGCGTAACCAAACCGTTGCTGGGTGCATTCAAAAAGGCGGGCGTGGCGCCTCTAAAATTCGTCCGCGAATTTCGCCTGACGAGTGATCTCCCGGAAGGCGAAATCAATCTGAGCGTTACCCAATTCCAGCCGGGCGACTTTGTGGATGTGATTGGCCGATCCAAGGGAAAAGGGTTTCAAGGTGTGATGAGGAAGCACAACTTCCACGGGCAGGGGGCGGCGCACGGGTCGAAGACGCACAGGCGTGTCGGTGCGGTGGGTAATCGTTCAACTCCCGGTCGTATTTGGAAAAACATGGGAATGCCAGGCCATCTCGGCGACGAACGCGTGACCGTTCAGAATCTGCAGGTCATGCAGGTCCGCGAAGCCGAAAAAATCATCCTGGTCAGTGGCGCTGTCCCGGGCGCAAACGGCGGGTATGTGATCGTTAGGCCGGCGGTTAAGCACCCTGAAAGAGTGATGGCCGCACATGCCGAGCATCGCAAACATGATCAGGAGGAAGCGGCGAAGAAGCCCGCGATAAGAGTCCGATGAGTGCAAAAGTTTTGACCAAAGCCGCAGCCAAGGAAGCCGGCATTGAACTCATTGAAAACGGAATAGGCACGCAGGCTGTGCACGAAACAGTCGTGGCCATGCGGGCTGCGCGTCGCTCCGGTTCGGCAAACAGCAAGACGAAAGCGGAAGTGGATCTGTCTGGCGCGAAACCGTGGCGACAGAAAGGCACTGGTCGCGCGCGCGCCGGCTACAAATCCTCGCCCATTTGGCGCGGCGGCGGCGTAGTCTTTGGTCCCAAGCCGCGAGATTATTCTAAAAAGGTTTCGAAATCAGTGCGGCGCCTGGCGTTTCGAAAGGCGTTGAGCGAACGCATCAATGCCGGCGATGTATTAACGATCGACAAATTCGTGGTTCCGGAGGTGAAAACGAAGTCCTTTGTCGGTTTGCTGAAGAAACAGACAGACGCTCGGAAGGTTTTGTTGGTTTCTGACGCGTTCGATCAAAACACCCTGAAGTCAGGTCGTAACGTCAAGCCGGTGACGCTTGCCACCGCGTCCGATGTGAACGTCGAGCAGTTGCTCGCATTCGAAAAAATTCTCGTCACGCAGAAGGCGCTGGAAAGATTAGCCGAGCGGATTCGACCTGCCCGAAGCAACCCAAAGTAATGCCATGAATCACGCGCACGAGATTATTCAAACTGCATCGTTGACTGAAAAGTCGACGTTGATGAGCGAAAAGCAGAACAAGTACGTGTTTCGCGTGAGTCCACGAGCGAACAAGATTGAGATCAAAAACGCCATCGAGCGCTTGTTTCAAAAGAAGGTGATCGATGTGAACACTTGCAACTATGCGGGCAAAGAAAAACGCGTACGTGGACCGGTGGGGCGCCAGCCCAGATGGAAAAAAGCAATCGTGACTTTGAAGGAGGGCGAAAAGATCGATCTCATCTGACGAGAAGAGATCGAAATCCTGGATTGTTATGGCACTTAAAGAATTCCGCCCCCTGACGCCGACGCTTCGTTTCAAGTCGCTGCCAGCTTTTGATGAAATCACAAAGTGGCGACCTGAAAGGCGTCTTGTTGAGCCGAAGAAAAAGAGCGGCGGTCGCAACAGCTACGGCCGGCTCACCTCGCGCCACATTGGCGGCGGTCACAAGCAAAAATACCGCAAGGTTGATTTCAAACGACGCAAGCACGGTGTGTCGGCAGAAGTCCTCGGCATCGAGTACGACCCGAATCGCTCGGCGCGCATTGCTCTGATTAAATATACGGACGGCGAGGTGAGCTATATTCTTGCGCCGAATGGATTGCGAGTAGGATCCACGGTTGCTGCGGGCGTTGATGTCGCTCCTGATTTGGGAAACGCGCTGCCGCTTCGTGCGATTCCGCTCGGCACTAACATTCATAATATTGAACTGAGCCCCGGTCGCGGCGGTCAGGTTGCGCGGAGCGCCGGGCAACAAGCGACACTAACGAATATCGAAGGCGGCTACGCGTTAGTGAAGATGCCTTCCGGTGAGATCCGCCGCATCCACGAGAACTGCTTTGCCACTATTGGCCAGGTTGGAAATGTGGATCACATGAACGTGTCGAGCGGAAAGGCAGGACGCACCCGGTGGCAAGGACGCCGGCCGCACGTGCGCGGAATGGTCATGAACCCAATCGATCATCCAATGGGCGGCGGTCAGGGGAAATCAAAAGGAGGCGGCGGGCGGCACCACCCGGTCAGTCCCTGGGGACAATTGGCGAAAGGATTTAAAACCCGGAGCAAGCATAAACCGAGTGATCGTTTCATCCTGGAACGGCGCAGAGCGAAAAAGAAAGGGGCTTGATTTCGTCGGAGAGAATCGTGAAATGTGCGCACCTTGGAGCTGACATGACTCTCTGTTTCCGCGGTCACCGACCACAAATCAGTTGATTTTTATGGCTAGATCGTTAAAGAAAGGACCCTTCGTCGAGTTGCATCTGCTGGAGAAGATCGACAAGATGAACAACTCGGGCGTCAAGAAACCGATCAAGACCTGGTCGCGACGTTCGATGGTGACGCCGGATTTTGTTGGCCACACATTTTTGGTGCATAACGGAAAGACTTTTAATTCCGTTTTCGTTACCGAGAACATGGTTGGCCATAAGCTCGGTGAATTTTCGCCCACGCGCGTGTTTAAGAAGCATGGTTCGCATACGGCGAAGGTGACAAAATAGTTTCAGTAACGAGTTGATATTTGATAGAAATGAACCTGCGCGTGCCGCCAAGGTGAAACTATCAAACGTCAAGCATTGGGTATCGGCTTTTTTGTTGGTGGGTTGCGTCGCACTGGCCCAAGGGCTGGCGGCAGGGGGAAATAGTTCTTTGTCAGAATCCAAAACTGAAAACACGGAGACGAACCATCCCATGGTGGGAGCCGGCCCGGTTGCGACATCAACAAAGTCCCAACCAACACGGTTGCCTTCTGAGGTGAGTGCGACGGAATTGCTTCGGCAAAATGAGGATTTGCAAAAGCAATTGTCAGTTGCTCAGGAATCGCTCAAAGCGTTGACCAGCAGCTTGGCGGAATCTAACGCCGAAGCGGAGATGTTTCGCCGCAAGTACTCCGATCTGCAATTGCAGATGGAGGCTCTGGGGCTGGCATCGGCAAACAAGGATCGGGCCAAGCTGGAACAGCGCCTACTGGCGGCGGTGAGCGACCTGCAGCTCGCACAAAAGGAGCGCGACGACTATCGCGATCAGATGCTGCGGTTGGACGAAGCGATGTTGTGTTACTTGAAAACATCGCAAAGCGTTGACGCAAAAGCCCGGATGGACGTGGAAACTCAGCTGCGCAGTATCGATAAGCTGATCGCAGAAGCGACGAATGGACCAGATTTGCCGGAGCCAGGTTTAATGGACGGAAGCGTGATCAGCGTGAAAGATGAATGGTCCTTCGTGGTCGGTAATCTTGGCGAAAAACAAGGCGTCAAGATTGGGATGCCGATGCGGGCGATGCGCGGTGATCAAAGGATCGCAACGCTTCGCGTGATTGATGTGCGACAAAGAATTTGCGGCGCTGTCATTCAGGAAATGGATTCAAAGAAGGATAAAATAAAAGTTGGAGATCGTTTGCAGGTGGATGCACAACCGGACGTGAGCGTAAAATAAGAACTGAAAGTCGAGAACCGAGAATCGTAAATCGGGAGACCGGATTACGAGGTTCGGTTCTCGAATTACAAAAGGAAGGATGGAAGTCAGATCCACATACAGGTATGCACGGATTTCGCCGTTTAAGGCGCGCGAAGTCACGCGTGAGATCCAGGGGCTGCCGGTTGCGGCGGCGCTCGATCTTTTGGCTTTCACACCGAAGAAAGCGGCGTTTCTGATCAACAAGACCTTGAAGAGTGCGATTGCTAACGCGGAGAACAACGCCAATCTGAAGCCCGACGGTTTGGTCGTAAAAGAGGCCGTCGTAGGCGAAGGCCCCACGTTCAAGCGGATCATGGCGCGTGCCCGTGGCAGCGCGAGCAGGATTTTGAAACGGACCAGTCATATTCGCATTGTATTGACTGACGAGATCAAGCTCGAGAATCGCGAGACGAGAAAAGCGAAACAGAAAGCGGAACGAAGAGCCGAGAGGAAGAAAAAGGAAATCGAAGCCGGGGAAGCGACTGGGAAATCGCCAGCCGAACAAAAGCCGCGAGCGAAAAAGGCGGCTAAAAAATCGAAAAAATAACTGGCACATTGAAGTATGGGACAAAAAGTTAATCCAATTGGCTTTCGCCTCGGCGTGAACCGCGACTGGCGCTCGCGGTGGTATGCTTCGCCGCAGGAGCTGCCAGAATTTTTGCACTCCGACCTGGAGATTCGGAATTACGTCAAGAAAAAGCTGCAGTACGCTGCGGTCTCTAAAATCGTAATCGAGCGGGCTTGGAACAGCATCCGTGTCACCATCTTCACGGCGCGTCCTGGAATCGTGATCGGTCGCAAGGGCGCGGAGATAGAGAAAATGACAGAAGAGATTTCGAAGATGGCGCAGGGCAAACAGGTCAAGATCGATATCCAAGAGATCAAGACACCAGAGCTCGATGCGCAGCTCGTGGCCGAAAACGTGGCGCTGCAGATTGAGCGGCGCATCGCGTATCGCCGTGCAATGAAAAAGGCGGTACAGACGGCGATGGATTTTGGCGCTGAAGGAATTCGTCTCCGCTGCTCGGGGCGCCTGAATGGGGCGGAGATTTCTCGGTCAGAATGGTATCGGGAAGGCAAGGTTCCTCTGCACACGTTGCGAACCGCTGTGGACTACGGTTTTGCCGAAGCCAACACGGTTTATGGCAAAATCGGTGTGAAGTGCTGGATCTGTAAGAAGGAGGAACCAGTAGCGCAACCCGCTCCTTCTGCTCCGCCGCCACCGGCACCGGCACCAGAGCCCGCCGCGATCTAAGGGAGATTTTTATGCCATTGATGCCAAAACGTGTGAAGTATCGAAAGACCCAGCGGGGGAGCCGCAAGGGAACTGCTTCGCGCAATCTTCGAATCGATTTTGGCGAGTTCGGCTTGCAGACACTTGAACGGGCCTGGATCACCAACACGCAATTGGAAGCCGCGCGCGTCGCTCTCACTCGTAACATGAAGCGCAAAGGCAAATTGTGGATCCGCATTTTTCCAGACAAATCGGTAACTGCGCGCCCACCGGAGACGCGGATGGGTAAGGGAAAAGGTCAGCCCGAGCATTGGGTGGCCACGGTGCGGCCTGGAAATATTTTGTTCGAACTGGATGGCGTGCCGGAATCGGTGGCGCGGGAGTCTTTGCGACTGGCGGCGGATAAGTTGCCGGTGCGGACGAAGTTTCTCACAAGACACCACGTCAGAGCCGCTTAAACGTCATGAAAATGAAGGAAATTACAGAGCTGAGCAGTGACGAATTGCTGACCAAGAGGCGGGACTTGCGCCAGGAAAGGCTGCACCTGCGATTGCAGCAGCAGAGCGGCCAATTGGAACAGCCGAGCCGGTTGCGCCTTCTGCGGCGCGATATCGCCAGGATTGAAACGGAGCTGCAACAGCGCGAGAAGAAATCTGAAACGAAGTAACCATGGCTGACGAACACGAACAGCAATCTGCCGCCTCCTCTATCGCCCGGGGCTCACGAAAGACTCGCACCGGCGAAGTGGTTTCGAGCGACATGAATAAAACGATTGTGGTGCGCACAGTGGCGCGTGTGCCGCATCCGAAGTTTGGCAAGATTGTGAAACAGATGAAGAAATTTTATGCGCACGATGAACAGAACCAGGCCAAAACTGGTGATCTCGTCCGCATTATGGAGACTCGTCCGCTGAGCAAGTTGAAACGCTGGCGTCTTGTGGAAGTCATCCAAAAATAATTACTGATTCCATGGTACAAATTCGATCGAGATTGGATGTGGCGGACAATAGCGGCGCTCGCATGGCCACGATGATTGGCGTCATTGGCAAGGCGACGCGTTACGCAGGGATCGGAGATGTGATTACCGCCAACGTAAAGGAAGCGAGCGCGACGGGCACTGTTAAGAAAGGCGAAGTAGTGCGCGCAGTTCTCGTTCGGACCAGACAGCCGATTCGTCGCGAGGATGGATCGCTGCTCCGCTTCGACAACAATGCCATTGTCATTATCGATAAGGATTTGAATCCCCGTGGCACACGCATCTTCGGGCCGGTTGCGCGGGAATTGCGCGAACGAAATTTCATGAAAATCGTTTCCCTCGCTCCTGAAGTCCTATGAATCGAATCAAATGCCACGTTAAGAAAGGCGATCAAGTCGAGGTGATCTCCGGAAATTTCCGGGGTTCTTCAGGTCGAATCCTGGCGGTGTTTCCGGGGAAACAGCGTGTGGTCGTTGAAGGGGTGCGAATCATCAAAAAACATCTTCGGAAATCCCAGGATAATCCGAGTGGAAAAATCGCCGAACGCGAAGGGCCTATTCATATTTCCAACGTGAAACTCATCGAGCGCGAGAAAAAGGCTGAGAAAAAGCCGGCGAAGAAATCGAAGAAGGAAAAGGCGGAGCAGAAAGCAGCCTAACGAACTGACAAATGGAAAACGAATTTCATCGTCATTACAAAGAACGTGTCATGCCGGCGCTGCAGAAATTGCACGGCTACAAAAACGTTCATCAGATTCCGAAAGTCGAAAAGGTTGTCATCAACACTTCAGTCGGCTCGCAGTCGGACGTGAAGCAGGCTCTGGAAGAAGCGAAAGCTGAACTGGCGCTGATCACAGGTCAGCGGCCGGTGGAAACACTGGCCAAGAAGAGCATCTCGAATTTCAAATTGCGAAAGGGCCAGGCGATTGGCGCAAAAGTGACCTTGCGCGGAGAGCGGATGTACGAATTTCTGGAACGCTTTATCAAAGCGGCACTGCCACGCATCCGTGATTTCCGTGGTGTTTCTCCACGCTGCTTTGACGACCACGGCAACTATACTCTGGGAGTTTCGGATCAATCGATTTTCCCCGAAGTCGAGTTGGATAAAATCAAGCGCAACATCGGATTTGATGTTACAATCGTCACCACCGCGCGGACGAACGAGGAAGCTAAATCGCTGTTAAGCGAAATGGGAATGCCGTTTAGCGACCGGGCGAAGAAGCCTGCCGCGCAAGCCGCCTGATTTCATGAGTACTGTTACTGATCCAATCGCTGATTTTTTGGCACGAGTGCGCAATGGCACACGCGCTCAGAAACCAGAGGTGTTGATCCCATATTCGAAGATCAAGGCGGAAATCGCACGCATTCTGAAGGATGAAGGTTACATTTCCGATTACTCGGTCGATACCACTGCTGCGCATCCCTGCATTAAAATCACGAACAAGATTGTGAACCGTTCGAGCGCCATCGCTGGCTTGCGCCGGGTGAGCCGCCCGGGGTTACGCCGTTATGTGGGAGCCGACGAAATCCCGCGTGTCCTGGGTGGAATGGGTTTGGCGATTCTTTCCACGTCGCGTGGTGTTTTGTCGGGACGCGAGGCGCGAAAGCAAAAAGTAGGTGGCGAACTACTGGCCTACGTTTGGTAAAGGTTTAACTGTTTAACGAGTCACGAAGCCATGTCACGAATTGGAAATAAGGCGGTCGAGATCCCAGACAAGGTCAAAGTAAATGTTGACCAGGAGGGGTCCGTGTCGGTGGAGGGTCCCAAGGGGAAACTTCACTGGCGACTCCCGCGTCAGATACGGGCCAACGTACAGGATAACAGGGTGTCTCTGGTACGCGAAGCTGAATCACGCAGCGTCAAAGCGTTGCATGGACTTTCGCGTAGCCTTGTCTACAATATGGTGCAAGGGGTCAGCGAAGGATTTACGAAGCAACTCGAGATCGAAGGAGTTGGATTTAAGGCCGCTGTCCAGGGGTCCATGCTGAACTTGAATCTCGGCTTCTCCCACCCGGTTGCGTTTACAATTCCAAAGGACATCAAAATTACTGTCGCGGACAACACAAAGATCACAGTTCAGGGCGCGGACAAAAAACTGGTTGGGCAGGTCGCGGCGGACATTCGTCGTTTTTATCCACCGGAGCCGTATAAAGGCAAAGGCGTTCGCTATGCAGGCGAGCAGATTCGTCGCAAGGTCGGCAAAACCGTTCAATAAACCATGGCGACTTTTCGCAAAGCAGCGCGGCAGCGTGTTCATCAGAGGATTAGGAAAAAGGTGGCAGGCACAGCCCGGCGGCCGAGACTGTCAGTTCATTTCTCGGGGAAACATGTCTATGCTCAAGTGATTGACGATAACTCAGGACGGACGGTCGTTGCTGCCTCGACCGCGGAGAGCGCATTCGCCGGTAAAGATAAGGCCGGCGCGAACAAGGCTGCGGCAGAGCAAATCGGAAAAGCGATCGCCGAACGTTTACTGGTTAAAAAACTTGACCAAGTCGTTTTTGATCGTGGCGGGTTCCTCTATCATGGAAAAGTCAAAGCGTTAGCAGACGCTGCCCGTGCAGGCGGCTTAAAATTTTAATTCATGGCTCAAACAACTACAGGCAGACGACCAGACATGCGCAGGCAGGATAAAGCGCCCGCGGCCAAGGGTGATACGACTGAGAAAGTCGTGTTTATCAATCGCTGTGCCAAGGTCGTGAAGGGCGGTCGCCGTTTCAGCTTCAGCGCGTTGATCGTCGCCGGAGATCACGACGGAAAAGTTGGATGTGGATTTGGCAAGGCGAACGAGGTGTCCGAGGCCATCCGAAAAGCTTCCGAGGCGGCACGCAAAGCCATGGAAAAGGTTTCATTGAACGAAAACACCATTCCCCATGAAGTGGTGGGCGAATATGATGGAGCGCGAGTTCTCTTGCGTCCTGCGTCGCCAGGGACTGGCGTTATCGCGGGCGGAGGCGTGCGCGCCGTAGCGGAAGCAGCCGGGATCCGGGATGTGCTGGCGAAGTCGCTCGGGTCCAGCAATCATGCCAATGTTGTGAAAGCAACAATTGCCGCGCTGAAATCGCTGCGCCGGCGAGATGAGATTTTTAAGATGCGTGGAATTCGTTTCACTGATGGAAGAGGGGAGCAGCATGATGCGTCTTCATAACCTCCAACCGCGTCCCGGCTCGCGGCATCGCGTCAAGCGTTTGGGCTGCGGCGAGAGTTCCGGTCACGGAAAAACAAGCGGTAAAGGGCATAAGGGACAGAAGGCGCGATCTGGTGGGAGCATCCGTCTTGGTTTTGAGGGTGGCCAGATGCCCTTAATTCGGCGATTGCCAAAAAGGGGGTTCAACAACGCCGCTTTTGAGCAAAGGTACGCAATCGTGAACCTTGATAATCTTAGCGCATTTAAAGCTGGCACCGCTGTTAACGAAGAATTGCTGCGAGAGTCGAAACTTATCCGCGGTGATTTCGCGGGGATCAAGATCCTTGGTGACGGAGAATTAAAGCACGGCTTAAAGATAGAAGCCGACAAAGTCAGCGCGACAGCCCGCGAAAAGATTGAGAAAGCGGGAGGGACGATCACGTTGCGCGAAAGAGCAGATCGTCGTCATGGTGGCGGGGTATCCGAAGGTTCGCAAGGAGACTCGGCTGGCGAAGCTGCGTCAGCGGAGAAGAAGGGGAAGAAAAAGGCCTCGAAGAAGACCTCTGTGAAGGCTAAACGGAGAGCATCTCGCAAGAGCTAACTTTCCCGGATGACGTCTGAGGTTTAGCGGATGGTTTCGGCGTTTCTCAACACGGTCAAGATACCTGAATTGCGCCGGCGCATTTTGTTTACGCTGGCGGTAATCGTAGTTGTCCGTCTGGGGGCTGCGATCACAACCCCCGGAGTCAATCAGGCGGTACTCCAGGCGTGGTTCAGTAGTTCATTGAGCCAACGTACCGGAGGCGGCCTGGCAGCGCTGTTTAACCTGTTCAGTGGTGGCGCGCTGGAGAATTGCGCCGTCTTCTCGTTAGGCATTATGCCCTACATCAGCGCATCGATTATGATGCAGTTGTTGACTGCGGTCGTTCCACAGCTTGGCCGGCTGTCGCGGGAAGATGGGGGCCGGCAAAAGATCATGCAGCTGACGCGGTATGCCACAGTCATTCTATGCGTCTTTCAAGGATACTTGCTCGCGCTGTCGTTCCAGCACCCCGAGTCCTATCACACCATGTTGCCGGGAATTATCGACACCATCAAAAACCTGGGCATTCCGCTGGTGTCTGATCTCGGTTGGAAGTTTCGAATTGTAACAGTCATATCCCTGACCACCGGCACGCTGCTGCTGATGTGGCTGGGCGATCAAATCACCGAACGAGGCATCGGGAACGGAATCTCGCTGATCATTACTGTGGGAATTGTGGCGCGCCTGCCTGCTGCACTCGCGCAGGCCTGGAAGACGTTCGTGCCTTCTGCGCAAACGGGATCGAGCCAGGTCAACCCCATGGTCCTTGTTTTGCTGGTGCTGTTTCTGATCATCGTAATCGCGGCGGTTATTACGATTACGCAAGGCGTGCGAAAAATTACCGTGCAATACGCCAAGCGTGTGGTCGGACGCAAAATGTACGGCGGCCAAACGCAGTACATGCCTCTGAAAGTAAATTATGCCGGGGTGATGCCGATCATCTTTGCGTGGGCTCTTCTTCTCTTTCCTGCGACCATCGTCAGCTACGGTTTTAAGAACAGTCCCATCGCCAATCGCATCGCAAACGCACTTTCCACTGGCTGGCCCCATTACGTTGCACTCGCAGCGATGATTTTCTTTTTCAGTTATTTTTGGGTGGCCACACAGTTCCAGCCAACCCAAATCGCAGATGACCTGAAAAAGTATGGAGGTTACATCCCGGGTGTGCGACCTGGAAAACCGACGGCAGACTTTTTGGATTTCACCATGACGCGATTGACCTTCGCTGGTGCGGTTTTCCTCACGCTCATAGCGGTGCTGCCGAGTCTTCTCAGCCAGGGATTGAATGTGCCGGTTATCACGGCTCAATTTTTTGGCGGCACAAGTTTGTTGATCATCGTGGGTGTCATGCTCGATACCATGCGTCAGGTGGAGACCCACCTTATTCAGCGGCATTATGATGGATTCCTGCGCAAGGGTCGTATTCGAGGCCGCTCCTTTGACCGGGCAAGCTATAGCCGGGGCGATGCGGCGGCCAGCGGCACGCTGATGTGGTTATACGTGGGCATCGCGGTGCTTGTTATCGCTGGCGTTGCCATCTTTCTTTACGGGCGATAGGTGAAAAGGCGGCTTGTTCTTCTCGGCGCGCCCGGGTCCGGTAAAGGGACCCAAGCGGAAATGATTACGCGGCAATTCGGGATTCCCGTCACTTCGCCGGGCGCCATCTTGCGTCGTGAAAGAGACCTTGGAACACCCTTGGGAAAAAAAACAGCCGAAGTGCTGCAGAGTGGCGGCCTCGTTTCCGACAAAATCATTATTGAACTAATCGAAGACTGGTTACGCCTGCATGGGGGGCACGGGTTTGTTTTCGACGGTTTCCCGCGGACGCTGCGACAAGCTGAAAGTCTGACCTCCATTCTGGCGCGATTGCGTACCGCCTTGGATTTGGCGATCTGGCTTGAAGTATCCGAACAGACGGTGCGCGATCGAATTACCGGCCGGCTGCAATGTGGCGAGTGCGGTTTTACTACCAGCTCATCCAGTGCGCAGTTCGCTCAACGTGCGGTATGTCCCTATTGCGACGGTCCATTGGTGCGTCGGAGCGATGACGATTTGAGTGTGCTGCAGACTCGACTGCAAGAGTTCCGCACAAAGACTGAACCTTTGGCATCTTTTTATGGAAAGATGTCAATACTGCACCGGATCGATGGTAACCGCGATCGCGAGGCAGTTTTTAGCGATATTTCGCGGCTGATCGAAAACAAGATCGCAGCATGATCCCGATAAAAAACGCGAAAGAAATCGAAAAGATGCGGCTGACCTGCCGCACAGCGAGCGATATTCTCGATCGTGTTGCCGATCTCATTCGTCCTGGTATCACCACAAAGGAAGTGGATGAAGCGGCAGCCGATTTCATGAATGATGCGCATGTAAAAAGTGCGTTTCTGGGATATCGCCTCGGCCATCGGGTTTTCCCCGGGAACATCTGCATCTCCCTGAATGACGAAGTGGTGCACGGAATCGGCGGGCAACGGCGGATTCAATACGGCGACATCGTAAAGCTGGATATTGGCATCATTCGTGACGGGTGGGTAGGTGACAATGCCACGACTGTGCCTGTCGGTATCATTGACGAGCGCACCGATCAGTTGTTGCGCGTGACGGAAAATGCACTGACTCGCGCTATTGCCGTAGCTCGTGAAGGCAGACGCGTCGGCGACATCTGCGCTGAAATCGAGGATGAAGCGTGTCGGTTTGGTTTCTCGGTCGTGCGGGAATTTGTCGGACACGGCGTCGGTCGAAAAATGCATGAGGAACCGCAGATTCCGAATTACGGGAAGCGGGGAAGCGGACCGAAGTTGAAGGCCGGGATGACGCTCGCGATTGAGCCGATGATCAATATCGGCACTTCCGACGTAAGATTGCTCGACGATGGATGGACGGTACGGACGGCCGATGGAATGCCCTCGGCGCATTTCGAGCACACGGTTCTGATCACCAAGGACGATCCAGAGATTCTGACATGGCGCGCAAAGACGCAATTGAAGTAGAGGGCAAAGTCGTCGAACTGCTGCCCAACACCATGTTTCGGGTCGAGCTTCCCAATGGCCATCGTGTTCTGGCTCATATTTCCGGAAAAATGAGGCTCCATTTCATTCGGATCTTGCCAGGAGACAAAGTTATGCTAGAGATTTCACCCTACGATTTGTCGAAAGGGCGAATTACGTATCGCCAAAAGTGACAACGCGGAGCAGGCTCCGCGTTTTGCATTTCGCGGAATTATGAAAGTACGACCATCGGTAAAAAGGCTTTGTGCCAGTTGCAGGATCGTGAAGCGTAAAAACGTGGTGCGCGTGATCTGCAAGAACCCGCGCCATAAACAGCGCCAGGGATGAATTTAGCGGTTAACATTGTAACATTCTCACCTTTCTAACATGCCCAGATTACTAGGAGTCGAAATTCCAGCAGAAAAGCGCATTGAAGCTTCTTTGACGTATATCTATGGAATCGGCTTTGCCACTGCCAGGCGAATTCTTGAGCAAACCAATATCGATCCGAATTTGCGCGCTAAAAATCTGACTCCTCAGCAATTGAATGAGATCATCCACGCGATCACGAACAACAAGGTGAAGATCGAAGGTGACCTGCGCCGCGAGGTGCAGGGCAACCTGAAACGTCTGCAGGCGATCAATTGTTACCGCGGAATCAGGCATCGCAAAGGGTTACCCGTGCGAGGGCAGCGCACTTCAACGAATGCCCGAACACGCAAAGGGCCGCGCAAGACCGTTGGCGTTGTTCGCAATCCGGAAGCTAAGGCGGGCAAAGTTTAACCTTTATTCCCTGTAATTATGGCCGAGCCAGAGAATCCAACCAAACCAACTTCGGAAGAACCGAAATCGCAGGAGGCAAAAGGAGCCTCCGCCCCCGGCGAAAGAGCTGCAGCTCCGGCTTCAAAGCCGGACGCGTCATCCAAGCCTGCTAAAAAGGTAGCTAAACAAAAAAAGGAACAGCCCGCAGGCACCGGCACCCCAGTTTCGGAAAACCTCTCGCTCTCTGGCGATGAGATCGAAAAACCGAAAATCGTTAAAGCCAAGGGCAGCAAGAATGTTCACTCCGGCGTGGCGCATGTGCTTTCGACTTTCAACAATACCATCGTAACGATCACGGACATGAAAGGGAACGTGATCGGATGGTCTAGCGCTGGAAAAGTCGGGTTTAAGGGATCCCGAAAAAGTACAGCCTACGCGGCACAGATGGTTGCGCAGGATGCTTCCCGCCAGGCAATGGGACACGGACTCAAGGAAGTAGAAGTTCTGGTAAAAGGCCCTGGTGCGGGACGTGAGTCCGCCGTGCGCGCGCTACAGGCAATTGGTCTCGATCTGACGGTCATCCGAGACGTCACCCCGGTACCGCATAACGGCTGTCGGCCACCCAAGCAGCGCCGCGTGTAGCAGGCTCTTTGCTTCTTAACTATTTTAAACGATCTCATGGGCAGATACACAGGACCAAAGACTAAAATAAGCCGCCGATACGGTGTGCCAATCTTCGGGTCGTCCAAGGCGCTGGAGCGAAAGAATTATCCTCCGGGCATGCACGGGCCCAGAGGGGCTCGACGCAAACAATCTGACTACGCCATCGCGCTCGGCGAGAAACAGAAGCTGCGTTACCAGTACGGTCTACTGGAACGACAGTTTCGTCGTATCTTCCAGAGCGCTTTGCGCAAACGCGGCGTAACGGGTGAAACGCTGCTTCAGTTGTTGGAGACACGACTGGACAACGTCGTGTACCGACTCGGCCTCGCGAATACTCGAAGCGCTGCCCGCCAGCTCGTGTCGCATGGCCATGTGCTCGTAAATGGCCGCACCGTAAATATCGCCTCTTATAATGTGAAAGCGGGCGACGAAATCACCATCAAGGATAAACCGAAATCGCGCCAGCTGGTGCTGCGAAACCTTGATCTCACGCAAATCGTTCCCGTTCCGGACTGGCTGACCGTCGATCGCGATGGGCTTAGCGGCAAGGTTACACGAATTCCTTCTCGTGAAGAGATTCAACCTATCGTGAACGAGCAGCTCATTGTTGAGTTGTATTCGCGGTAGTTGTTCCCGCGAGGAATTCCAGAGCTTTGTCGTAACTTCTGCGCTCCAGGTAGTGTGCGAGGCGCGGATCCACCGGCTTGGGCAAACGCGCCTGCAATTTTTCGATGCGGTCCGAAACTGCTTTCAATCGCGCGATATGTTTTGTTTCGTCACGGCGACTTTGCTCGTCGTGAATCACTGCAAGCCGGTCTCGCAGGGCCTCGGCTAAATCTTCAAAGGGTTTTTCCATCTTATGTCAGCCCAACCGCTTCCGGGTTGATGAGGCTCACCCGGCACCCGCTTCGGCGAGCAGCTGTCGTTTGGCTTCGATCCAATCGGACTCGGCGTCGCCTGGTAATGCAAATCGCCGTCGTCGTTCCGAGATGAAGTAGGCCCGTAGACGAATCGTTTCATCTGAAGGGTCTACAGTTCGGGGAGCATTGACCGGTACTGGAGCCTCAGTTTTGACCACAGTTTTCTTTGCACTGGTTTCACGCGGTTTTCGATTGGTAACGGCGCGACGGGGTCGATTGCCTTTCTCAGCTCTCCCCTTGAAAGCGGCATCCGTCGACTCGTTCTCTTTGACCTGGGTAATTTTCTTTTTCTTCGGCACAAATTTTATCGTGTGATGTTTTATTTCGTTTATCGCTCATCCAATGCTTGGCAAGTGCTTTCTCGATCTTCTTTTTTTGAGGAGTAGATTCAGGGCGTGAGACAGTTTGTTTTTCGCTGGATAGTCACCACCATTGCGGTGTTCGTGGCTGCCCCCATTGTGGGGATTCATTACGGCGACAGTCTTGGCTGTTTGCTGGGGGCTTCGCTCCTGCTCGGTATCATCAACGCTTTTGTTCGACCGGTTCTTTTGTTATTAAGTCTGCCGCTGATCCTCGTTACGCTCGGAGTTTTCATCCTAATTATTAATGCGTTGATGCTAAAATTCGTTGGCGAGCTCATGCCTTGTTTTGAAGTTCCGGGGTTCTGGCGAGCATTTTTTGGTGCGCTTCTCATATCGATCGTCAGCTGGCTGCTAAGTGCGTTTTTCCGGGGCAGCGATGGACGTGTCCACGTCCTGACTCATCACAGCCAGATCAAGCGCGTCCGCGGTCGGGTGATTGAACCTTGAGGGAGATCTCGGAAAAGTATCGATTTAAATCGAGCGCAACTGGCTGCCTGTTTAACCGGTCGACGACTCACCAGGCTCGCCTAGATACTTACTAAGTCGCGAACGGAGTTCGGTCCGTGCGCGAAAAAGAACACTCTTCACAGCGGGCACCGAGAGATCGAGAACTTCTCCAATCTGCTCGTAGCTAAGCTGCTCGTATCTGCGTAACACGAGCGCCATTCGCTGAGCTTCCGGGAGCTGAAGAATCGCACCCTCGATCGTTCGCTGAAGCTCGACTTCCAACAGCGAAGAGTCCGGAGGCGACTGTGTCTCATCTTTGAGAGGAGTCTCCTCTGTGCCGGGTTCCGTCTGGAGAGGAACATGCGTGTGCCGCTTGGCTCGGCGCAACTCATTGAAAACAAGATTACGCGTTATTTTTAAGAGCCAGGTAGTGAATTTGGCGCGCGGAACGTACCTTCGGGCGCTTTTCCAGACACGAATGAACACCTGCTGGGCGATGTCTTCTACGTCGGAATTGCTGCCAAGCATGCGTGCGACGGTGCCGGCTACCAGAGCCTGGTGTTTTTCGATTAGTTCTTCGAGTGCTTTGGTGTCGCCGCGACCAATAAGCCGCATCAGCCGCACGTCATCGGCGTCTTCGTCCGATCTCCCTTTATCTCCAGGATTGTTGCCAGGCATCGGTTCATTTAGACGGCTGTCTCAAGCAAACCTTGCCAGAAAAACAGTAACTATCCAAAATTGAGCTTTGGTGGGCGGGAGCCATGGTTTTGGTTGCAAGGCGGAAGCAGCTTGTGCAATGCTTTGTGGTCAACGGTTAGTCGCGTATCCGCATGAATTATCAGCTCATTCCGAAAGAACTCAGGCCAATCGCTGAGAAGGTTGAGGCAAAACAGCGGATTTCAGATTCGGATGCTCTTACTCTCTATTGCGCAAGGGATCTCAATGCGCTTGGAATGATTGCTAACGTGGTGCGCGAACGAAAGAACGGCAACTACGCAACCTACATTCATAATCGCTATATTAACTATTCGAACATTTGTATCTTGTCGTGCCAGTTCTGCGCTTTTGCCGCCAAAAAACGAGATGCACATGCCTTTGAATATGCAATCGACGAAATCATTGGGGCGGTAAGAGAGGCTCTACCCCTCGGTGTGACCGAGGTGCACATGGTAGGAGGATTACACCCGACCCTGAAGAAGGAGTGGTATCTGGAGCTGTTGCAAAGACTTCGGGCGCTCGATGCAAATCTTCATATTAAAGCCTTTACCGCGATCGAAGCTCGACATTTGGCGCAGCGGGTTTTCCGAATGCCTGTTCGCGATACATTACAAGAGTTGCGTGGCGTGGGCCTCGGCTCGATCACTGGCGGCGGGGCGGAGATCTTCGATGCCGCAGTGCGGGACAAGATCTGCCGGGGGAAAGAAACTGCTGCTGAATGGCTGGACGTTCATCGCACCTGGCATTCACTCGGTGGCCGCAGTACCTGCACCATGCTGTATGGCCACATCGAGACCTATGCGCAGCGCGTGGATCATCTGCGGCAGCTTCGGGAGTTACAAGACGAAACGGGCGGTTTCACAGGGTTCGTTCCTTTCGCTTTCGAACCATCGCAGTCGCATGGAATCCTCGCCGAGATCAAACGCGCTTCCGCGTTCGAACAACTTCGCAACCTGGCGGTAAGCCGTATTTACCTGGATAACATCGATCATTTAACTGCCTATTGGGTCAGTCTAGGGTTGCCCCTCGCACAGGTATCGCTCAGCTATGGTGTGGATGACTTGCATGGTACGATTCTGGAGGAAAAAATCTTCCACATGGCAGGAGCAACTACTCCGCAGCAACAAACAGTGGCTGCTCTCGAGCATGCAATCCGGGAAGCGGGTCGCGAACCCGTCCAACGTGACAGCCACTACCGGCATTTGAATGGCACGAGGCAAGCCGGGCCACATGACGAACCAGAACTAGCCTGTGCATAGACGATAGCCGCAGCCGTTAGGAACGAAATGCTCCGCATCGGTTGCGTAAAATATCTGAATGCCCGCCCGCTCATACACGGCTGGGATGGCGACGTGGAATTCGATCACCCGTCAGTTTTGTGCAATAAACTTTCCGCGGCCGAACTCGATGTTGCGCTTGTCTCAAGCTTTGAATTTCTGCGCAACCCGATTTACCGGATCGTTGACGATGTCTCAATTTCCTCAGACGGACCGGTTTATAGCGTCGTGGTTGCACATCGCGGCGACATTACGCGTATTGAAGAGATCGAACTCGATCCCGCATCAGCAACTTCTGTGAACCTTTTACGCTGCCTGATCGCGGAGCTCGGGTTGGATATCCGCCTGGTCAAGCGAAACACGGAAGCAAGTTCCGCAGCAGGAGTGGCCAGTTATCGGGGTCGGTTGCTCATTGGCGATCAAGCCATTCGCTTTCGCCAGCACCATGGGAACGAATTTTGTTTCTGGGATCTAGGTGAATACTGGAAAAAATCGTTCGGGCTTCCATTTGTTTACGCTCTGTGGCTGGTCCGCCCCGAAGTCGCCGATGCAAAGCGAATTGCAGATCATCTGCGTAACCTGCGCAATGAAAACCTCGTCAATCTCGATGACCTCATTACACAAACTCTATCCGCCGGCACGGATAGCGGTCGTCAGAATGAACTTAGCCCGCAATTCCTTTCACAATATTATCGCGAACATCTTCGGTTCAGATTTGCAAGTGAAGAGAAGAAAGGCCTGCAAACTTTCGCAGATCTATGTGTTTACCACGCCCTGCTTCGAAAAGCTGAACGCCTGGTTAACGTCGTGTAAGAGCTGAATTTTTTTGGGTGTTCGGTAGCAGTCGAAGCGGAACTATTCGTCTGCCTCACCCAAACCAAGATCCACATTGTAAAGCTTCCAGCCCAAACCTGTGAAACGGAATCGAAGTTTGATCTCCTCCCGGTCAACTACAAAAGTGCGGGGTCCGGTAAAGAATGCGTGTTTTACGTTTGACCACTCTCGATTTTTTCCGCTGGGAAACCGGAAGTCTTGCGGGCGTCGCAGGTTTTTCAGGACCTCCGGGCTTGATATCAGGGCAGCGATGCCTTCCGGAGTGACGTAGGCATCAATGATCGTGTCTATCAGCGTTGGCCCAAGATTATCCCACCACTTGTGAGTTGTCGCGCCACGTGCAAAACGCGCAACGAGTTGTCTCTTCAGAGACGCGCGAATAGCTGGAAAATCCATGCGTGAGCTGAGCGCCGCGGTGTCACCGGATCGAAGTGCCGCGGTGAATCGCCAAAACGAGAAGTACGGCGAAGCGCCATAGATCAGCAAAAGCGAAGTGCAGATGAAAATGAGCCAACGGAGTTTCATCGAATCCCGTTTCTTACGATGCGTTGAAGCCTTGGCAATGGAAACCGTTCTTTGTTAAACGTCATTGCGAGCCAGTCGTTGCCAATTCAGCGCATCTTGTCAGGGAATCTCTCGCAAATAAAATGACCGGTGCGAACCGACCTCGGCGATCCTGCCACTACCCGTTCCCCCGGAAATTTTCTACGGGAAAGCAGATGGATTCTTGCACCGCCTGAGGAATTGGGTGGGGGAGCTATTTCGTGGAGTGAAGTTTGTAGTTCGGAATGTATCGCGCGGCTGCTTTTACGAAAAGGGTTCCGCTCTGCGGACGAGGTTGATGCATTTCTCCGACCGCGCTTGGGCTCATTAAGCGATCCATTTCTGCTCCCACAAATGCAGCGCGCAGTCTCACGGATTATCGAGGCTTTAGAACGACGAGAACGCATCGTGCTGTTTGGCGACTACGACGTGGATGGTGTGACTTCTCTGGCATTGCTAGCCGAAGTGTTGGGTGCATACGGAGGACTTCCTGAGTTGTTTTTGCCGTTGCGAAGGGAGGAGGGTTACGGGTTGAGCGCCGAAAGCGTGGAACGCTGTGTCGGACAATATCAACCTCAATTGCTCATCGCTGTTGATTGCGGAACTTCTTCGGTAAAAGAGATCACCGATCTTGAGAAAGCCGGAGTTGAAGTGATCGTTCTCGATCACCATGAGCCGAAATCCGCGTTGCCCGGATGCATTGCCATCGTCAACCCCAAAACAGCAGATTGTGGTTATGAATACCTTTGCAGTGTCGGGATTGTCTTCAAACTTTGCCATGCATTGCTGAAAACACGACCACTTCCCGGTTTTGATCTGAAATCAAAGCTCGACCTTGTTGCGCTGGGCACAGTTGCCGACATCGTTCCACTCCAGGCAGAAAATCGGATCCTGGTGCAACGAGGAGCGGTCGAAATCGCGCGAACATCCCGCATCGGATTACGGAAATTAATGCAAGTTGCTGGCGTCCGGCGGCCCGTATTGCCTGAAGACATTGGTTTTCGGCTTGGGCCCCGATTGAATGCTGCCGGACGTTTGAGTACAGCGGAGAAATCTTTGCGCCTGTTGCTCACTTGCGATGAAGGCGAGGCGACAAGGCTCGCAGCGGAACTGGACAAAGAAAATCGAGAACGCCAGGAAGTTGAAAAACAAATATTCGAAGCAGCGATGCAGAAGTTAGCGAATCGCCCCGATGCAGCCAGTCAGGCGGCCATCGTGGTTAGCGAGCGCGGCTGGCATCAGGGCGTTCTCGGTATCGTAGCATCGCGAATCGCGCGGAAATATCATCGACCAACGATTGTGGTCGGCTTCGATGAGAACGGACGCGGCAAAGGAAGCGGACGAAGCATCGAAGGATTTAATTTAGTCGAAGGGCTGAGTTCCTGTTCCGATAGGCTTGAAAAATTTGGCGGGCACGAAATGGCCGCGGGCATCGCACTGAGCGAGGCACAGCTCGATGCTTTTGCTGAGGGATTTTGTAAAGCTGCCCGCGAATGTCTCTCCGACGAAGCTCTTCAACCTTGTGTGCGACTGGCCCACGAGCTGGCGTTTAATGAGATCGATATCGAATTTTTGCGTTGGCACGAAATGTTACAACCGTTTGGAAATGGAAATCCCCAGCCGCTTTTCCTCGCGCGCGAGGTCGAGCCGATTGCTGCACCCAAGGTGGTGAATGAAAAGCATCTCATCTTTTGTTTGCGCCAGGGCGATCGTCATCGGCGTGCAGTTTACTTCGACGGTGTGGCAACTGCGCTTCCCCCATCGCCCTGGGATATCGCGTTTCGTATTCGCGCTGACGATTACCAGGGAGAAACTCTGGTTGCGATGCAGATTGAAGCGATGCGAGCCACGGAAGGCCGCCGTTCTGGTCAGTGAATACCGTGAAGGCCAATAAGCGATCAACCACTCCCGATCATCGATCAGAAGGATCAATGGAATGCCAGGCAAGCGGAGCCGCAAGTTTGCAGCCTCTGGAGGAGCTGAGTTGGATTCCCCGGCCGCGTTTGCTGGCATTGCGGCGTCTCGGGATGGAAACAGTCGAAGATTTGCTAACGCATTTTCCCCGCCGTCACGAAGACCGCACGGAATTTCCAACGTTTCCACGCGACGAGAGCGACATTCCAATCTGTCTTTGCGGGGAGGTGATCAAGACCTCGCTGCGCCGTTTCGGCGGCTGGAAGAAAATTTTCGAAGTCACTTTGGAAGAAGCGAATTCAAACGCTTTGAGCGAACCTCTGGTGTGCCGATGGTTCAACCTGCACTACGTGCAGAAAATGATCGCCACCGGTCAGCGCCTGGTGGTGTTCGGAAAGCCAAGACTTCGCGGAAAGCGAATTTGCATGGATCATCCGGAGTTCGAAGTCATCGAAAATGATGAGGAGATTTCGATCCACTTTCGAAGAATTACGCCTGTTTATCCTGCGACGGAAGGCCTGTCGCAGCGTGTTCTTCGCAGTTTGATTTACCGTCTGCTAAACGAGTTTCCTTCAAGTGATGGTGGGCTGGAAAATCTGGCGCCTTTGAACCTGGTTAACGGCAAACGGTACGATGCAATTCGCGCGATTCATTTTCCTGACACGTGGGAGGAACGTAATGCCGCGCGTGAACACCTGGTGCTTAACGAATTTTTTGGAATGCAAATGCTCATTGGAGCGCGCCGGGCAGATGCTTCAAGTCGTGATGGCGCGAATCATTGTGGGTCCGGGGCATTGCTCAATAAATTTGTTAGTTTGTTACCGTTTGAGCTGACCGCGGCGCAACACGATGTGATTGGTGAAATCCGCCGTGACTTGGGGGCGTGTCATCCGATGACTCGGTTATTGCAGGGTGACGTGGGTTCTGGAAAGACCGTTGTGGCCATTGCGGCAATGCTGCTCGCCGTGGAAGCCGGTTATCAGGCCGCGTTCATGGCTCCTACACAAATACTGGCGGAGCAACATTTCGATGTTTTGGGCAGCTGGCTCGAGCCGCTAGGGGTTCGGATTGCGCTGCGCACCGGCGCACGGCAGGAGGAAACAGGGCCGTTGCCTCTATTTCGAGAGGGCGCAGACCCGGCTCCCGACGAACCCCAGATCATCGTGGGAACGCATGCGCTGTTGTATGAGAAGATCTCTTTTTCCAAACTCGGTTTGGTGGTGATCGATGAGCAGCATAAGTTTGGAGTCGCGCAGCGTGCCCAACTGAGCGCGCGGGAACTCTCACCTGATGTACTCGTAATGACGGCTACGCCCATCCCACGAACATTAACGATGACAATTTACGGTGACCTCGATGTCTCCACAATTAATGAGATGCCTCGAGATCGTGGCAAAATCATCACAGCGGTGCGTGAAGCGTCAAAACTCGGCGACGTACTCGCCTTTTTGCGGACCCAATTGGAAGGGGGTCGCCAGGCGTATGTGATCTATCCATTAATTGATGAAAGTGAAAAGCTCGATGTAAAAGCCGCCGCCGCCGAGTACGATTTATGGAGGGAACGTTTGCGTCCATTTCGGTGTGATCTGCTTCACGGGCGAATCCCGCCACCAGAGAAAAAGGAGATCATGCAGCGTTTTCGTCGTAACGAGACAAAAGTGTTGATTAGTACCACGGTGCTTGAGGTTGGGGTAGATGTGCCTAACGCGACGGTGATGGTTATTGAAAACGCAGAGCGGTTTGGGCTCGCACAGCTCCATCAGCTTCGAGGGCGAATCGGACGTGGGAAGCATACGTCGTATTGCATTTTGCTCACATCGCCACGCGCGCGCGACGCTTCAGGCAAACTTGCTGTTTTGGAAAGAACGACCGATGGCTTTAAAGTGGCGGAAGCGGATTGGGAGCTGCGTGGGCCAGGGGATCTTCTTGGCACAGCCCAAAGCGGACTGCCGGCTCTAAAAATTGGTAATCTCATGAAAGATGCGCATTTGATGCGACGCGCCCGGGCAGCTGCGGTATCAATCTTACAACGAGACCCGCATCTGGAATTGCCTGAGAATCAACGTTTCCGGCGTTTAATTGTCGAACAACAGGGACGAACCTTTTCTAACGTAAGTTGATGAAAAATTTTGCGAAATTTCTGCTTTTTGTGTTGCTGGTTAGCGCGGGGATCTCTCTCCTTTACGACTACCGGCTCAAGCACGGTGAAGTGAACCTGCCTTCTGTCCGCACCCCCGAAAAATATACTCTCGCTGCGAATCCGACGGTGGATCCAAAACAAGTCCCGGCCCTTGAGGCCCTGAACCGGGAGCGCCGGAATCTCGTCAAGAGCGTAGTCCCGTCAGTTGTGGCGGTGAAAACCTCCAAAAAAATTGCTCTCCAGCGTCAGTACGAGATGGATCCATTTGAGTTTTTCTTTCGCAATCGGCGGCAATTTCGCTCGCCGCGTGACGAAACGCTTGTGCAAAATTCCCTTGGCTCCGGCGTCATTGTGACAAACGAAGGTCATATCATCACAAACTGCCACGTCGTCACCGACAGGGAAGGGAACCAGGTTGATCAGATCGAAGTACAACTTGCCGATGGCCAGACCCGGAAAGCGAGATTAATTGGCGCCGACACGGAGGTGGATCTGGCGGTCCTTAAAATTGACGATCCGAACGTTAAGCCGCTCAAGCTTGCTGATTCTGACAATGTGCAGCCTGGAGATTCTGTATTGGCCATAGGCAATCCATTTGGCTTCGAAGAAACCGTGACCGACGGTATCATCAGCTCAAAAGGGCGACCGAACCGCACCGATTTCTTCGGTGATCTGATTCAAACCAACGCCGCTATCAATCCGGGAAACAGTGGCGGACCGCTGATCAATATTCGTGGCGAAGTAATTGGCATCAACACGGCGATTGCCTCGACAACAGGCGGTTCGCAAGGAATCGGATTTGCCATCCCGTCAAACACAGTGCGCACCGCGCTGGAAAGCCTCTTAAAACAGGGGCGGATCATTCGCGGTTACCTCGGGATTCAAACTCGGGCTTTGCAACCTGATGAAGCGAACGCCGATGCGGATGGTGTGACAGTCGCGGACGTGATGCCCGGTTCGCCGGCAGCTCAAGCAGGCGTTCAACCTGGTGATGTCATCCACAAATTCGACGGACGTGAAGTGAAGAATTTTAACGCGCTTCGAACTTTTGTGGCTCAGACACCGTTGAATAAACAGGTCGACCTGGAGATCGAGCGCGACGGAAAGCCCGTTCAGTTAAAAACGCAGATCAAAGAACAACCCCTCGACTATCAAAGTTCGGGTGTTATGCCTCGACAAAATCAGCCGCAGCCTGCGCCGCAGAGTCCCGGGCAACCCAACGATCAGGGACCGGCGGACGGCCCGCTCGCATCAATTCATGTGGGAGAGTTGACTCCACAAACAGCTCAGCAACTCGATCTACCCGGCAATGTGAAAGGTGTTCTAGTCACGGGAGTGGATCCCGATAGCGGCCTCGCGGAATTACGAAAAGGCGACGTGATAGAGGAAGTCAATCAACAACCAGTGACCTCAGTCGCGGATTACAACAAGGTTGTGGCCTCACTCGATCCCACCAAACCGCAGGTATTGTCAGTCTGCCGAGGTCGCATGCGATCCTTCCTGGTCCTGCGGCCGTAGTAAGCCGTGCAAGCTTCAGCAGGCAATGGCGTGACGGCGACAAACGCCTGAAAGCATGTCCCAAAGTGCGTCGAGAACGCGATTCACCGATGCTTTCACAGAGTCAAAATTGTGCGCGTCAACCTGGCGGCCCAGCATTTCACGCTCGGTAGCGGAATGTTGGCGGTCCGCCTCGATGTGGATCGTAAAATACTCATAATGCTCCGGATTGGTAAACCCGTAGTGTTTTTTAAGCCCATCGATTTTGGATTCACAGATGGATGGTATTTGGCTTTCGTACGCATAAAGCGCCGCTAGGCCTTCTGCGGTTGATCGTTCCGCGCACACCGACCTGAACGTACTGATCAAGTTCTTCGTCTCCGCTTCTTTCTCGGTCTGCGCCAGTTCGGCCTCCTGAACTCCGAGACCACTGGCAAAGTTCTTCCAAAGGTCGGGGTGATTTGGCGAACCGGCTTCTTCATCGATCAAGTTTTCGAGCAACTTTTTTCGCATGATCTGATCGTCACATTTTGCGTGGACCGCAGAGAGATATGTCGGAAATGCGGCGACGTGATGATAGTACTGCCGCGAGTAATCAGTTAGTGCCTCCCTGGTCAATTCCCCGCGCGCCCATGCGACGTAAAAGGGATGTTTCAAAAGATGTTTTTCTGCGATGTCCTGGTCGATGGTGTCGAGATGCTGATTCATAAATGGATTGATGTGGTTATAAGCGCGTGCTGAATCCCTGCAAGTGTTTAGTTCGATTTGTCTCAACAGGCGCCGGAGATCGCGGCGTCTTTTTTTCCGGCTGACAGCCTCGGATAGGCAACTCGAAACTACACTGATTTCAGAATGTGCTTGATCCCGCGAACAGGAATAACAACCCAGGCAGGTCGATTATTTAGTTCGTAGCCGACTTCGTAAACGGCTTTATCCAGCAAATAGGCTTCAAGCATGATCTGCAGGTCTTCGCTGTTTTGTGGGATGAACCCGGCGGTGCCGGTTGTTTTCAAATAACTCTGCAGGAAAACACTGCCCACATGGCGATACCAGAAATCGGCCCACCGTTCCAAAAACGGTGTGTCTTCTTTTCGCATGGCAGGTTGCCAGAGCGCACTGTAAGCAGCGTATTGAAACGATCGCATCATCCCCGCGACATCACGTAGCGCGGAACGTTTCAGCTTGCGTTCGCTCAGCGGCCGCGCTGGTTCGCCTTCGAAGTCCAAAATAACAAAGTCCTTCCCGGTATAAAGCAACTGGCCGAGATGGTAATCGCCGTGAATCCTGATTTTTGATGCGTTGGTGCGACGATCGAGCAGACGTTTTTCGCGTGAAAGAATCTCTTGTTCCCTGCTTAACACTTCCTTTGCCTCCTCACGGAACGTCGCGGGGAGATCACATATTTTCTTTTCTAACAGAGTAAATGCCCGGCGTAGCGAAGCGCGCATATTTTGATACACAGAGCGCTGCGCCATCCCGCTGAACGGTTCCGGCTCGAACGCCGGATCTTCTGAATTGGAGGCGAGCGCGAGATGTAGCTCGCCCGTACGTTCCCCGAGAAGCTTTGTCTTCTCAGGATACACCCCGCCAATGAGCTCATCGAGGAGCGCTCCCGGTGGCGCGATCTCGTTCTGAAGATCGGCTTTGCGCGCAAGTACTCGTTCATAGTAACGACCGACTGCATCCAAAGTAAGGGACCAGCCATCGCCCTGGTTCGGTACAGCGCGTTGCAGCAAGCACACCACCGTAGGCTCGCTTTTGGGACGGCGATACTCGATTGCTCCAACAAAGGCCGGCACATTCGGAAATTGGGTACGCTCGGTAAGAAATCGCGTGATTTCGACATCGGGATTCACGCCGTCCTCGACTTTGCGATATAGTTTCATGAAAAATTTGTTGTCGAAAAGCATCGAGGAATTGCTCTGCTCAGCCCCGAGCACGTGGGAATTTTCGGAATTCACACACTCCTCAGCGGCGAATGTCTTAGCCGTAACTCCGACGAGTTCGCCAGCCCGTCCCTTGATGGCGTGATCACTGAAAATCGCGTCAAAAAATCTGGAGCGGCATTTGGAATCCCAGATTGCATCGAAAAGAATGTTTTCGCCGTTGCCCTCGAAACGCGCGATCACTGCCTGGGGAGCGGCCCGCGAGATAGCGCGGGCGGCATCGCCTGACGCAACATTCACGGCGAGGACATATCTCTCCGCGGGCGCATCGACATAGCTCACTTCGATGAACCAAAGGACCCCGGCGCCGGCGTCCTCTGAAATTGGAGCCTGCTCGATGATTTTGAGATCGCGAAAGTTGCGCGCCTTGGAACCGTACCATCGACAACCTTGCAGGTATCTAGGCAAAATTTCGCGTTCGATGGCAACGCGTTGACCATTAGCCAAAAGTTTCTGCAGTTCGATCCTCGAGCTAATTACCGGCACGGTTTTCTTTTTCGGCGTTCGGCGTCCGTTAGTCGCGGCCTGCAGAGCGAACCAATAATGCGCGTGTGGACCCAGCGTAATCACGTAACGCGATTTTCGAATTGGGCGAAAAAGGTTACGGCTAAAGAGTTCCATCGGCACGCACCCGGCGAATCGGGAAAGATCCAGGTCCACCGATTGCGCAAAACGCGAAAGATTCACTACCACCAAAATCGTTTCATCCTCATACCGGCGCAGGAACGCCAGAACTTTGGGATTGTCTGGATAAAGAAATTCAAGCGAGCCGCGCGAAAAAGCTTTGAAATTCTTGCGCATCGCGATGACTCGTCGTGTCCACCAGAGCAAGGAGGAAAGATTCTTCTGCTGGTTTTCGACATTAATCGCTTCGTAGTGGTACTCGGGGTCGATGGTGATCGGCAGATAAAGCTGCTGCGGATTTGCCTTGGAAAAACCGGCATTGCGATCGGGGCTCCACTGCATTGGGGTGCGGCAACCGTTGCGATCGCCGAGATAGAAATTATCGCCCATGCCAATCTCGTCTCCGTAATAAATGATCGGAGTACCCGGCATTGAGAACAGGAGTATGTTGAGCAACTCGATCTTGCGGCGGCTGTTTACAAGCAATGGCGCGAGACGGCGACGGATCCCGAGATTAATGCGTGCGTGGGGATCGGTCGCGTAAACGCGATACATGTAGTCGCGCTCTTCGTCCGTCACCATTTCCAGAGTTAGTTCGTCATGGTTGCGCAAAAACATGGCCCACTGACACTGGTCTGGAATTGCCGGAGTTTGTTCCAGGATATCGATAATTGGAAATCGATCCTCCATCTGCAGCGCCATGAACATGCGTGGCATGAGTGGGAAGTGAAAATTCATGTGCGATTCGTCGCCATTACCAAAATAAGCGGCCGCGTCTTCTGGCCATTGGTTTGCTTCGGAAAGCAGCATCCGGTTTGGAAATTTGGCGTCGATGTGTGCGCGCAGTTTGCGGAGGTATTGATGAGTTTCCGGCAGATTCTCGCAGCTTGTGTTTTCTCGTTCGTATAGATACGGAATAGCGTCCAGGCGAAGTCCATCCACACCCAGGCCAAGCCAGAAATCGCATACTTTTTCCACGGCCTCGTGCACGGCAGGGTTATCAAAATTAAGGTCAGGCTGGTGCGAATAAAAACGATGCCAGTAGTAAGCCTTGGCCACAGGATCCCAGGCCCAGTTCGATGTTTCGAAATCTTTAAAAATAATCCGCGAGTCCTTGTATTTTTCAGGCGTGTCACTCCAGACGTAAAAATCCTTGTAGGCGAGGTCGTTAGTGGAACGACCAGCGGCAGCCGCCGCAACCGCGCGACGCGATTTTTGGAACCAAGGATTTTGATCCGAAGTGTGGTTGATTACCAGTTCTGTGATGACGCGCAGGTTCCTTGCATGCGCAGCATCAAGGAACGCGCGAAAATCATCAAGAGTGCCGAAATTTGGATTGACGTCGAAGTAATCAGCGATGTCGTATCCATCGTCCCGTAGCGGTGAGGGATAAAATGGCAGCAGCCAAATGGCAGTGATGCCAAGTTCCTGTAGATAGTCGAGCTTCTCTATGAGGCCGCGGAAATCGCCCATCCCATCGCCATCGCTGTCGCAAAACGTTTTGACGTGTACCTCATAGATGATTGCATCCTTGTACCATAGCGGATCCACGCTCGTTTGAGTCTCCCCTTGCGCCATGCGTTTAATCTTTGACGCACAAAACGCTGTGCGCAATCATCGGTTGAAGAATTGGCAATATAATAATCCCTTATGGCGCGTCGCAGTGGGAAAACGGTGGACGAAGGTGTCCAGGCGTCTTAAAAGACAGGTGCGAGTCGGCGTCTGCCGCGCGATTGATCTATTGTAAGTTGATAAAGTCTGATGGCACGATCCAAACTCATTTCTTCCACACCCCGGGCAAAGAAGCAGGCCCGTCTGCCAAAGTCGCGACCGGCAGCCGCCGCTGCGGTTCCGCCACTCGAACCTGGAGCTCCGACTGACCTGGAGTTGATGAATCGGATCCAGGCAGAGGACCCCGATGCACTTTCGCAACTCTACGACCGCTACAACGGCATCTTAAAGGCTCTTATTCTGCGAGTGGTTCACAATGAGGCCGAGGCTGACGATCTCTTGCAGGAGATCTTCATGGAGATTTGGAACCAGGCGAAAAATTTCTCTTCTCAAAAGGGTAAACCACTCGGTTGGATGGTGACCCTGGCCCGGCGGCGGGCCATTGATGGCCTGCGAAAAAAGCAGGCTTACGCCCGCGCAGAGGAACGTTTGCAAAACGAAACAGAACAGCAGCCCGACGCATGGGCACATAATAGCACCGAAGAAGAGATCGTACTCAGCGATACGCGTGAGCTGATTCGCAAGGTAATCGCAGGGCTTCCACCGGCCCAACAAGAGGCCATCAACCTTGCATTTTTTCGCGGCATGAGCCAGCGCGAAATCGCGGCCAAAACGAATACACCGTTAGGAACGGTAAAGACTAGGCTTGAACTAGGACTAAAAAAAATCTATGACGGCCTCAAGGAGTTGAGAGGTGAACTTTAAAGAATTCCAAAACCAATCGAGACTCTACGTCATCGGTGCATTGGAGGCTGAAGAGTTAGAGGAGTTCGAGAAGGCACGCAAAAAGTTTGGGAAAAAGGCCGAAGATTACATCGGTGAATGTTACGCGCTACACGAAGCATTCGCGCTCAGCCTGCGTCCGGCCAAGGCGTCCGATGCAATCAAAGATCGACTGATGGCAATGGTACGTGGGCGTAAGGAAGGCTAATTTCGGGCTTCGCGGCTCAGTCCTCCAACTCACGCAGGATAAATTCCTGAAGAAAGCCGTAGAAGTTTATCTGGAAGAGACTCAGATCGCGGCGCGATCCGATGGGAGAACGAAAGTGGTCGCTTAGTTCGCTTTCGGTAAAGTCATTCTTTGCTGCGATCACCAGTCTTGCCTGGTTCAATGCGCTCAGCCAGGCATCGGTGTGTTTGGCCGGGATGCGAAGCGTTCGGTTTGCGAGACTTTTTTCATTGCCATTTAACTGCTGCAGATCTTCAGCCACGGTTTCGGTTGCGCTTTGAAACAGGCGCCGCAGCTCAGGTTCTACGTACTGCTTCCACTCCGCGCGTAACTCGGGTTGCTTTCCGTTTGTTGGGGAACTGAACAGCCTTTCCTCCGCGGCCGGAACCCCGTCTGGGCTTGCGCTGGCAGGAATTTGGCGAAGGAGCTCGGCGAGAAACGGGTCTAGCTCGGAGATCTCAATGTGGTCATTATGCCAGCAAATCTCCATATCACGTGATTTTTTCAAGAGTGGCGAGAAGAAGGTAGCCGTGTAGCTGCTGAACATAAAGCTCGGCAGGTTCCCGCATACCCGCCCAAAGAATCGACCGTCCCTTGTGATGCACTTCAAGCATATGTTTCTCTGCTTTCTCGCGGGGATAACCAAATACCCGTTGAAAAACCATCGTTACATAGCTCATGAGATTTACGGGATCATTATGAACAACGACTTGCCATGGAAGATCGAGGTCTTCTTCGGAGTTGGTTTCGCTGCTGGGTTCCGCAGTTGTTACAACGCCGGTCTCGCTCAAAACACCAGTGGCTCGTTCTGCATGCATGCGTTGAGCGCGGCATTCGACTCCATGCCGTCGCTCGCGACTCATGACGGAAACGCTAACATACGACGCTTTCACTTCAAACGGGTGAAAGTTGCCGATCCCCAAGCGACAACGCTGACGGGGGTACCTTTCGGGATTATCGATGCGAACCACAGGCATCAACTATGTTGTTCTGCATTGCTTCCATTTTCCGCGCGGCTGCTGGTGTTCGATCGTCAAACCCATGCAAATGCAGGAGCGCATGTGCGATGTAGAGGCAAAGCTCTCTGGTGAGAGAATTCCCAAACGCACGGGCTTGCCTTTTCGCGGTTTCGACGCTGATAAAGATTTCGCCGTGTTGAAACGTGAGCACGTCGGTGGGGCCGCGTTGATGCATGAATTTGCGGTGTAAAGAAGCCATTCGTCGATCGGAGATAAGCCAGATGAAAATCTCATTCAGTTTCCTCAGGTTCGTGCCCTGTCGCTTACGCAACTGCAAACAGCAGCGCAGCGCTTTCGTGGCGAATGTCTGCAGCTCGGCAACATTGATGCGGATTTTTCGCTGAAAATTCCGCAAGAAAATTTCCGAACGTATCATGGTGATCGACGCCAAGAATCTTCGGTTTCACCCGGCAATGGAAGGAATAATCAGAGGCCTTTCCCCTTGGCTGAGTCGGGCCTGGATCAGGCCGGCGGCCTGTGTTCTGACTGGAAATTACGCGTAATCAATCGTGCGCCTTTATCGAAAGTCACATATGCCCATGCCCATTGAAAAAGTACCAGCAATCGGTTTCGAAAACCAACCAGCCAAACGATATGAACGAACAGCCATGCCAACCAGGCCGGCAGGCCGTTCAAGTGTATGAACTTTAAATCGGCCACCGCTTTATTTCGTCCAATTGTGGCGATGCTGCCTTTATCCCAGTAATGAAAACGGCTGGGTTGATGCCCTTTGATCATTGCAAGAACATTGCGGGCAGCATGGCGTCCCTGTTGAATTGCTACCGGTGAGACTCCCGGCAGTGGCTGGCCGGTCTGATACGAAAAATTTGCCAGGTCACCGATCACCTGAACCTCAGGATGGCCGGGGATGGTGAGATCGTCGTTAACGACAACGCGCCCGGCTCGATCAACAGGCACCCCCAGCTCCTTTCCGACAAATGAAGCATTATTACCGGCTGCCCAGATTTTAACCCGACAGGGGATGAACTCATTGCCGAGTTGCACGCCGTCTTCGGTAACATTTGTTGCTTGTACACCGGTACGCACATCTACCCCGAGCTCCTTCAGTTGTTTTTCAGCGCTTCGAGACAAGTCTTCTGGAAAGCCACCCAGCAAGCGCTTGCCCCCTTCAATTAGGATCACGCGTGCGCGTGACGGATTAATATGACGAAAATCTTTCGCCAGGGTGTAACGCGCAATCTCTGCGATTGCGCCTGCCATTTCCACGCCGGTCGGTCCGCCACCGATGATCACAAACGTCATCGCTGCCTTACGAGCTGCTTCGTCATTCGTCTTCTCGGCATACTCAAACGCCAAAAGAATCCGGCGTCTCAGCTCAATGGCGTCTTCCAAACTCTTTAATCCTGGGGCCAGTTTCTCCCAATTGTCATGCCCAAAGTAGGAATGACGCGCGCCAGTGGCAAGAATGAGGTAATCGTAATCAAATTCCGCATCTTTGGTTTTCACTTTTTTTGCCTGAACATCCACGGACTCAACCTCGGCAAGAATTACCTCTGCGTTCTTCGACTTGCTTAATACCGAGCGCACGGGAGCCGCAATGTCCGCGGGAGAGAGCGCAGCCGTGGCGACCTGGTAGAGTAACGGCTGAAAAAGATGGTAGTTCGTGCGATCAATCACCGTGATTTGTACATCCTTGCGAGCAAGTTTCTTCGCGGCTTGAAGCCCGCCAAATCCGGCCCCGACGATTATGACACGCGGTTTTCGTTTCGCTGATTCGTTCATCCGTAAGATTTCAACAACGTTTCACTCCAAACCATCGCCAGCAAGCGTTTAACCGGGTCCAAACTTTCCACTTAAAAGAGGGCGAATGAACTCCAAAAGTTGGTTGTGAAAACCCAGGGGACTACTATCTTATCGCCCCTATGCCTAAGCGCATCGCTCGCAGTAAAACCCGTAAATCGGTGGCCAAACGCTTTAAGATTACAGCGCGGGGCAAGGTCTTACGGGCACACTCTTCTCGACGCCATCTCCTGTCCTCAAAAAGCGCAAAACGTAAGCGGCACTTGAGTAAATCGGCGCGTGTCGACGAGACCGATGTCGCTCGGATCAAAGCGAACCTGCCATTTGGTTAGGGCGATTGTTTCTCAATCGTACAATCGACGGCATCAAAACCTGGCTAATATCGGGTCACCCCTGTTGACTGAACGGTTCCGTCGTTTCGGTATGTCGTTGTAGTCGTGGCACCGTACCATTGACGTGCCGCTTCCAGCGAGTCGGGTGCCGGCTCAGGACTGTACAGATCGCGCCGGTTAACGAGTGTCGTGCAGGACTGGAGGCTCGCGACGAGAAAAATCAGCAGCGGCAACGCAAGCCATTTCACGCTGGGGATGCAAACAGAAGCACCATGGCTTGTCAACGTTGCCGGTTTCGGTGCAAACGCCGAAGTTGCGCGATGGCGGTGTTGCTGAGAAATTCGGTTTCCGTCAGGGGCTATGGATTGAGGACTTACGAATCCCGCCAGGGCAGGAATGCAGCAACGGTAGTTTGATCCTCCTTGCCGTAGTTCTCTGGCGGGCTTTTTTGCCTCGGCGCCGGACCGTCGGACGCGCCATTAACCGGTGAGTTATGAAGCTATTGAAGACCAGGATCGTGCGCTTTTTGCAGGTGGTTGAGAAATGTGGCAAACCCAAACCTTACACTCTTTGGCAAAAACCAACTGCCGATCGCCATCTTCAGGCGCAGGTGAAAAACAATCGAGTCATGACTGTCCTCAAGACCGAAAGCGGCACGGATTTTGGAATTGCCTCATTCAAGGAAAAGAAAGGCGCGAGTTACCTTGTTTTTCCAAAATCATTAAAACGATTCGCTGACCGGCGTGTTGTGGGAATAGATTGGGCCCTGGTCAGCGAATAACGGTATTCAGGTCAGCCCGGAGGCCATGCCAGCGCCCGCTTGCCCAGAAGGTGTACATGCAAGTGAGGCACACTCTCGCCTGCATCTGGACCACAGTTGATCACGACGCGATAACCGCTGGATAATTCGAGCTTCCTGGCCAGATCTCGTGCTACCAGAAGTAATTTGCCGAGCAGCGCGCGATCGTCGTCTGTCGCATCTGAGAGGCGAGGAACCACTCTCTTCGGCACTATGAGCAGGTGTACCGGGGCTTGTGGATTAACATCGTGAAAAGCAATGGCATCGTCATCTTCCCAAACGATGCTGGCTGGAATTTGGCGCGCGATGATTTTTTCAAAAATAGTCATGAGGTGAAGTGATTTATCACTCGAAGGATTCGAGTAAATCTGCGCATTCTGACGGCAATTCAAAGGCGAAACGCATTTCTTTCAACAATTCAGGTTGATACTCCGCGGCATCTTCAACGCAACGAGCAATCGAGTTTCGCAACTGAGGGATCGATTGCAGACGTTAGCCTTTCGCGCACAAAGCAGACAATTTCCTCGCGCAAGGCGTCGCAGGCACGTGTCCAGCTTTTCACCCCGCGAAGATGCTTCACACAGGCCTGTAACGAGCAGAGCTGCAGATTGTCGGTGCCGATTTCGATCAAACCGGTAATTCGTTTCTCCAGGAGATCAAAAAATGCCAGCTCGTACCCTGTGCCGGCATGGTGGGCAATGTCGAGTAACGAAATGCAGATAGGCGGAGGCGCCGGCGTAAAAAAGGGCACGATTTCCTTGTAACCAATGGCTTTCAAAACATACCGCACGGTTTGCGACAATTGGCTGAATGCGACCACTGTTTCGTCGTTTCGCAGGTGCAAGTAAAACGCGATGCTCTCGGTCACGTGATCGGTCAACCACCAGCTGGGGTAGCCAGCTTCGTCAGCTGCACGCGTGATGGCGGCGTGCAGCCAATCGCGGTTGAATTCGAACAGGTGCCCAGATTCTGTTCGGAGATATGGAAATTCTTCTTTAAACGCGACCATGATTCTTGCTTATGGGAGGTTTATGTGATTCCGAGGTTGGATTCTGTTCGGTCTCAGGAGGAAATAATTCCCTCTGGAGCGTGTTCGGTTTTACACGGCGTCCGAGGGTATGAATCGCATCGACGAATTGGTCAACATCCTGGAACTGCTGATAGACAGAGGCATAACGCAAATAGGCCACTTCATCGATGCCGCGTAATTTGTCGAGCACCCTGGCACCAATGACGGATGAAGGAACCTCGCGGCCGCCGGTTTCCAGTTCGTGCACAATCTCGTCTACTGTGTCTTCCAAGGTAAGAAGACTGGTCGAACGTTTTTCGAATGCTTTAGCGATGCTGGCGGCGAGTTTGCGCCTGTCGAATGGTTCGTGCGTTCTGTCGCGTTTCACCACGCGCAGATCGGAGCGCTCGATTTCTTCGTAAGTCGTAAAGCGATACTGGCACTTCAGGCATTCGCGGCGACGACGAATACTGGAGCTATCCCGCGATTGACGGGAATCGATGACCTTGTCATCACGAGACCCGCACTTGGGGCAACGCATAGTATGGGAATGGCAAATACCATACTATTACTTGTGGTGTCAACGTTTCTTTGGCTGTATCTGCTCATAATTGGGCACCGTTCCGGGCAAATGCGGGTTCTCGTATTCCTCTTTCTGTGATGACCATGCCGGCCGGGGCGATTGACGAAGCGCACCAGCAACGATACACGCATTCGAAATGCAAAAACGTGCCGCACGCAACAGTCGCTACGGCCCGTGGCTGGTGGGCCTCGGTGCTGCGCTTTGGGGCACCGAGAGTGCGTGGCGTATCCCACTCAATGAAATGTTCGACGCCAAGGTCATCGTGTTTTGGGAGCACGTGCTCATTTTGGTCATGTTCCTGCCGATGCTGATCCCGCGCCTGAAGGAGATTCCAAGAGTTGGAGCAAAGACGTGGGGCTTTCTCTTGTTCTCAGGGTTCGCAGGGTCAGCTGTGGGAACAATTTTCTTTACGCTCGCTTTAAAATACGGAAACGCCACGGTCGTGAACGTCGTCCTGAATATTCAGCCGGTTATCTCGACGATTGGTGCATTCCTGCTTTTCGGTGACAGGCTTGCTCCCCGATTCTTCTTTTACGCTGCGACTGCCGTGCTGGCTGGTGTATTCCTTTCGGTCACGCATCCGACGATGATCGGCGTGTCGTTTGAACGCGCTGGCCTTAATGTTGGTTCGGGATACGCACTAATCTGTGCGATTTTCTGGGGACTATCGACAGTCGCTGGACGAGGTGTGATGACAGGCATGTCCCTTCGACTAGCGTCGGGCATGCGCATTGTTGTGGGTCTTGTTTGTATGACGCTCATTCTTTTGGCTTATGACAAACTCCACGGCGCAGCGCTTTGGCCGGCAACCGCGCAGGCACATCCTGCCAAGGCTATTATTTTGTTGTTGCTTCTGGCCTCAATCTCAGGCGGAATTCCGCTCCTGATTTATTTTCAGGGGCTTCACCTTACACGCGCGTCCACAGCGGGGTATTTCGAAATGATGCAGACGCTCGCTGCAGTCTGTATTACCTGGGGAGTCTTTCATGCAACGCTCCACGCGCACCAAGTCATTGCGGCTATCGTCCTAATCGCGGCCGTGGCCATGGTGCACCACGTCCAACGGCAGGTTGAGCATCCGGACGGCAGGCCGGGCGAGAACGTTGATTACGGCGGAATTACCCAATAATCCGCTGAGCTCGTACCTGTATCGTATTTCAAAAGATGTCGTCTTGATGCCGGATAATGATCGCGGATTAGCCAATATAAATCTTCGAGCACACGTCGCGCAAAAAGAGACGATGCTTCCTGAGAACATCTTTTTTCGGGGAAAGGAAACGTCCACCAGATCGATCTTGCCCGGAAGCTGTTGGTCGTAATACAGAAAAGCCTGAATCTCGTCCAGGGTTTGTGTCCGGCGAGAATTGCTGGGGAAGACCGATGGAATCGACGTGATACAAGAGTTTGCCGAGTAGCGGTCTAGCTGCTTTTCGCTTCCTTCGATTCTGCCTCGCGAGCCGGCTTCTCCGGGAATTCAAAACCGACTTTCTCGTCTTCCAATTTCAAGTAGGCGGAAAACGGCCGGCCTCTTTTCGAGATGAAACCTTCGAGAAGATCCGTTTTTCCGGTGACCAGAAGCTTTTCCGCCTGCTCCTTCGGAATGTCTTTTCCAAGGATCGTTTTGCTTAGCTTAAAATTGCATGGCTTTCGATCAGCCTGGGAACGTTCACAAATGTAGCTGTTTTCTGTCTCGAAAATCTTTCCGCCACATTTTGGACATTTGCCGAGCGGCTTCTTTCCTGAGAAGTCAATTTTGGCCGCCGGTGTTTTCGCCTTTCGCTCTTTTTTCGCTTTCGGCTCACGCTTTTCGAATTCAAACCCTACATTTTTTTTATCGGTGACCACCAGGAATGCCTTGAACGGCCTGCCTTTGCGAGAAATGAAACGTGGAAGCAAATCGGTCCGACCCGCAGTAAGCAATTTCTTTATCTGCTCAGGATCCACGGGCTGTTGCAGGATAACTTTGCCGGCGCGAAAATCGCACGTTTTGTTAGATCCCACTGAGTTTTCGCAGATATAGCTCATTCCAACTTCAAAGACGCGTCCGCCACATTTCGGGCATTTGCCCAACGATTCTTTCCCTGAGAAATCGATCTGTTGCGTGGCACCGTTTTCCTGGCCGTTGGGTCCGAAGTCGAATTCAGCTTTAAAATCGTTGCTTAGTTTAAGTACAGCCGGGAAACGCGTTCCTTTGCGGCTCCGAAAACCGTTTAGCGGTCCGACTTGCTTCTCCCGGACCAGAGTCTCGAATTCGTCCCGGCTTAAAAGCCGTCCGGCTATGGTCTTCCAGACAGTGAAGTCGCACTCCTCATTTGTGCAGGTGAAACTTTTGAATCGCTCGACGATTGGGGAACCACATTTCGGACACGCACCGAATGGGTCGCTGTCAGGCATATGCTCATCGGGATGAAAATGCTTTGCCTTTCCTACAATTTCCTTGGTCAGCTGACGAATATCTTGCATGAACGCCTCACGCGTGAGTTTTCGATGCTCGATTTCGCGCAAACGAAATTCCCATTCGCCGGTGAGTTCCGGACTGGTGAGTTCGGGCACTGCGTTTTTTAAAAGAGTGATGGTCTGAATCGCTTTTGCGGTTGGCTGCAATTCTTTTCCCTGACGAGTTAAGTAATGCGCTGAAATCAAGGTTTCGATGATGGACGCGCGAGTGGCCGGCGTTCCAAGGCCTTTCTCTTTCATCGCATCACGCAGCTCTTCGTCTTCGATCAGCTTTCCGGCACCTTCCATCGCACTGAGGATCGTCGCTTCGCTATAGCGAGCGGGTGGCCGCGTTTGATCGGTTTTTATTTCAACGTCCACCGTGGCGACATGTTCGCCTTGCGCGACCAGCGGCAAATTTTCCTCGGGTTTTTCACTGACCGTTTCGCGGCCATAGACCTCCAGCCAGCCCGGCGCGGTCAAGATTTTGCCTTCAGTTTTAAACGGCTCTCCTTCGACGCGGGTGATTCGAGTCGTATTCTCGTATTGCGCAGGCGGAAAGAACACGGCCACAAATCGTTTCGACACCATGTCAAAAAGCTTTTGCTCATAATCATCCAGCGCCTTGGAAGTGGCGCCGGTTGGAATAATTGCAAAATGATCGCCTACTTTTGCGTTGTTAAAGATGCGTTTGTTAGGCCTAACCCAATCGTTATCGATTACTTTCCGAGCGAATGGATTGTCGACCTTGGCCAGAGTCGATTTTACTGTAGCGATGTAGTCTTCCGGTAACGCACGCGAGTCGGTGCGTGGATACGTAATCGCTTTGTGCTTCTCATAAAGGCTCTGCGCAATTTGTAATGTCCTTTTGGCCGAAAAACCGAACCGATTGTTGGCTTCGCGCTGGAGCGTTGTGAGATCGTACAACTGCGGCGGGATTTGGGTAGTCGGCTTCTTTTCTTCCAGCTCAACGATCCCATCTTTTCCAATGCACTTTTGCCGGATCGCCGCTGCGATTTCGCGGTGCCATAATCGTGGCGCGGCACGGTGTTCATCCCAAAGCGAGCCCTTTACCGAGTCGAGTTGCTGCTCCGCATCTGCAAGGTTCAAATGGAGCCGGTTTAAAATTCTCTCTGTTCTCTCAGTTTCAGTCTCATCTTTCTTAAAACCTTCATCGAACCACCGTCCCGGATATTCGCCTGCTGCAGCGCGGAATTTACCGATAATTTCATGTAGCTCGCGGGGTCTGAAATCCTGAATCTTCTTTTCGCGGTCAACGATGATGGTGAGGGTTGGTGTCTGCACGCGGCCAAGTGAAGTGACGGTGCTGCCGCGTCCGCCGCTGAGCCGCAACGTGAACGCGCGTGTCGAATTGATGCCGACGAGCCAATCCGCCTCGTTCCGGCTGCGAGCTGCACTGGCCAGTGGTTGCATCTCTGTGTCGCTTCGCAATCGAGCAAAGCCTTCGCGAATCGCGTCAGTAGTCATCGACTGAAGCCACAGTCTCTTGATCGGCTTCTTTGTGCCTGCGTATTGAATGATGTAGCGAAAGATCAACTCGCCTTCGCGCCCGGCATCGCATGCGTTGATGATTTCGGTCACGTTCTTGTCCTTAATCAGCTTGCGAAGAACATTGACGCGCGTGCCCATTTTGTCCGCAGGCGCGAGTTCAAATTCGGGTGGCATAATGGGCAGTTTTTTCATGTCCCATTTGTCCTGGGCTTTCATGGAAGCGGGTACCGCGAGCTCGAAGAGGTGGCCGACCGCCCACGAAATGAGATATTTCTCGCTATCGTAGAAATCCTTACCTTTTTTGAAGCCGCCCAGCGCCTTGGCGATGTCGCCCGCGACTGATGGCTTCTCTGTAATAATGAGAGACTTGGACATGGGGGCTGCCAATCGAACCCACTTACGCGACTTTTGCAAGTGGGAGACGTTCTTTAGCCGTGTGAACCAGTGAGAACCAACATAACACAGTTGCTATCCAAGCTTTACAAAATATTTTCCGGGCAACTGCTTGACCAGTCGTTTTAATTCCAACTGCAACAATGTCGCTGACACTACTGCACTCGGCAGCTCTGTTTTCTCTGTAATCTGATCAATGGACGTCTCCGTAGCAGCGATCGCGTCATAGATCCGCCGCTCATCCTGCGAAAGAGGCGGCAATGGGCGCACGGCCGCCTCGGCCGATGGTTTTGCCTCGGGCACAAGGATTTGCAGATCATCAAGGATGTCGCTGGCGTCCATGACAAGCTTGGCTCCCTGCTGGATCAGGCGATTAGATCCCATGGCGCTCGGCGCATTGATATGACCTGGCACAGCGTAAACGGCCCTGCCTTGTTCAAGTGCTTGAGACGCTGTAATCAGTGCCCCACTGTTTAAGCCTGCTTCCACCACAAGGATGCCATGGCTCCAGCCGGCAATTATTCGATTGCGCATCGGGAACGTTTGACGGTCCGGTTCGATTTCCATGGAGAATTCAGATACGACTGCGCCGTTTCCTGCCTGGATCTTTTCGGCAAGCGCCGCGTTTTCCGGTGGATAAAGCTTTGTTAATCCCGAACCGATGACAGCAATCGTGCGGCCTTTTGCTGCGAGCGCCCCTTGGTGTGCGGCGGTGTCTATGCCACGGGCAAGTCCGCTGATGATGGTTAATCCGGCATACGCGAGCTGATAGGCAAGCTTTTTTGCCGATTCCAGTCCGTAATGCGTAGTTCGCCGCGCGCCAATAATACCGATTGCGTGATGATCGCGCTCCTGCAGTTCACCCCAAACGTACAGCACAATCGGTGGCGCATGAATCTCCCGAAGCGACTTGGGATATGAGGCTGAATCAGCAGTGATGACGGTGGCGCCGAACTCGCGAATTCTCTGGAGCTCAGCCGCCAAATCGACAATGCACTCCCAGTTAGCGATTTGTTCGGCCACATCAGCTCCGATTCCTTGAACATTTCGAAGTTCGTTGCGCTTGGCTGCAAGCACTTGCTGGGGCTGCCCGAACACCTCCAATAACTTTCGAAGGCGTACAGGCCCCATTGTTGGCAGCATATTGAGCGCGATACAGGCTTCCGTCGCGTTCATGTGTGAGCGGCGAGCTTAAGGCTCGCGCTGTTCCTAAAATGGAATCTCGTCGTCGTCTGGCTCGGCCGGCCGTCCCGGTGCCGACTTCGGTGGTGGAACCGTCTTGCCGGCGCTGCTGCCAACTCGATCTTCGTCGCCTGGTTCTCCGCCCGCGCCACCTGGCCGGCTGCCCAGTAACTGCATGCTTTCGCCTACAACCCGGAGTTTAGTTCGCTTTTGGCCGGTCTGCTTGTCGTCCCAACTATCCATCTGGAGGCGGCCTTCGATAAAAACCGGTCTTCCTTTCCTCAAATATTCGCCAGCGATCTCGGCCAACCGTGCCCAAAGTACTACATCTACGAAGGTAACTTCTTCGCGTCTTTCGCCGCCCTCAGTGGTGTAAACGCGGTTCACGGCGATGCCAAGGTCGCACACTGCGCTGCCTTTTGGAGTGTAGCGTACTTCCGGATCGCGCGTGAGGTTTCCGAGGAGAATGACTTTATTGAAACTGGCCATTCCGCCTTATAACCAACTCACTTCGCTTGCGCCATCTTTTTCGGTGGCTTTTCCTTCCGTTGCTCCACTCGTTGGTAATTTTGGCGATAGACTTCCGGGTCGAGCTTGAATTTTGCCCGCAGTTTTGTAATCGACTGCGGCTCAGCGTTGAAGACGAAGTTGACGTAGTATCCGCTGCTGAGTGGACCAGCTGCGTAGGAAAACGGGCGTTTATCCATCTTTTGTACTTGCTCGATCTGGGCGCCTTCCTGTTTGAATTCGGATTCCAATCGATCAATCACTTCCTTAACTGTGTCTTCCCGGCCTTGCGTGTTTAGCACCAGCAGCGCTTCATAACGGTGTTTCATGGTTCTTCAGTTTTGTTGAAAATGTTCATCGCGGAAATGAGGTTATTGTCAATTGCGCATTTTACGGCTTCGGTTGCGCGATCAATCGCCGATCGGACCACGGGTTTCTCCTCTTCAAAGAACCGGCTCAATACATAGTCGACCGACCCGGACGGCGGAGCCTCGCCGATCCCTATTCGGAGGCGTGGAATATCTTCAGTGCCAAATTGCACAATAATGGATTCCAGACCGTTGTGGCCACCCGATCCTCCGCTGGTGCGCAATCTTAAACGGCCTAGCGGCAATGCAGTATCATCCAAGACAACAAGAATTTCTGCGGGTTGGATCTTGTAAAACTGCGCCAGTTTCAACACGGCGTAGCCGCTGCGGTTCATATAGGTCATCGGTTTGGCAAGAAATACACTCCCAAACTTCGCTATTAATGCGTCCCATTTTGACGACTTTTCCCAAATCGATCCAAACTGCGCAGCAAGCTGATCGACTACCATAAAACCTACATTGTGTCTGGTCGCGGCATATTCCGGCCCTGGATTTCCCAACCCGGCTACCAGGCGAATCTGCGATTCTTGCACGGGCGACAGCCTTACTCGGTCCGACCGAAGGAAATGAAGGGAATCTGTCGGCGGAATAAGGATCCGGTTGAAGTAGTCAACAGATGAAAAAGGAACTCTCGATTTCGCTCAAGTTACATGCGAACGACAGTGTTACTTCTTTTGCTCTTTTTCTTTTGCAGCCGGTGCGCCTCCGGTTTCACCTTCTTCCTTCTTCTCGGTGATAACTTCCGGACCCGCAGCCGCAGCAGCCTCCGCCTCAGCGGTGACCGGTTCCTCTTCGACAACTGGAGCGACCACCGAGAAGGCGGTCAAATCCGCTGGAACCTTTGCGGTGACTCCGGAAGGCATTTGAATATCCCTGACATGAATGGCATCGCCGATGTTTAATTGCGAGACGTCTACGACGATTCGATCCGGTAGATCACGAGGCAAACATTCGATGGCCAAAGCCCGGAGACTCTGCTCAAGCAGTCCGCCGAAAGTCTTAACCCCTACAGGAGTACCGGCTGGTTCCAGAGGAACTTCCGCCTGGATGGTCTCGTCCATGGAAATGGCGTGAAAATCTACGTGGACAATTTCACCGCCTACCGGGGAATGTTGCACCTCCTGCACGAGCGCCGCGCGATTTGACTTTTCTCCGGCGATTTCGAGATCAACGAGGAAATTCTCGCCAGAGGCGTGACTCATCATTGCGTTGATATCCCGCGCCGCCACTTGCACAGCCTGCGGCTCTACTTTTCCGCCATAGATGACGGCTGGAATGATTCCGCGGGCTCGTAGCTTGCGAACAGCCGAGCGCCCGACGCTGGTCCGCGGCTCTGCTTTCAATTTAACCTGTTTTGCCATTTGCTTCGTTCTCTATGTTGAACAGCGACGAGACTGACTCGTCATTATGAATCCGCTTGATGCCTTCACCGAGGAGCTCGGAAACGCATAGCACCGTGGTTTTGAAACCTTTTACGGCGCGCACAGGCGTGCTGTTGGTCGTTACTAATTCCGCAATTTGAGACTTTTGCAAACGCTCGATGGCGATATCCACGAGAACAGCGTGAGAAACACCGGCATAGATTTTCTGCGCGCCGCGTTTTTTCACAAGGTCGGCTGCGGAAGTAAGCGTGCCAGCGGTCTCGGTCAGATCGTCGACCAACAGAACATCACGCCCTTCGACTTCACCAATAAGGTACAAAGCTTCCGTCTCGGTGGCACTTCGACGTTCCTTGGCGACGATTGCGAGATTAGCACCGAGGGCTTCGGCATAGGCTGAAGCCATTTTGAGTCCGCCCAAATCTGGAGAAACCACGGTGGTTTTGCCCGTGAGCTCTTTTCGCAAATACTTGATCAATACGGGAAGCGAATAGAGATGATCCACCGGGATGTCGAAGAACCCCTGCACCTGTTGTGCATGCAGATCCATCGTAAGAACGCGGTTTACACCAGAGGCATCCAGCAAATTCGCCACCAGCTTCGCTGTAATTGGGACTCGCGGTTGGTCCTTTCGATCCTGGCGCGCGTATCCGAAGAATGGAATGACCGCAGTGATTCGATCGGCGCTCGCGCGCCGCGCCGCATCCACCATGATCAGCAATTCCATCAGATGCTGATTCGTGGGCGGACAGGTCGGCTGAATGATAAAGACGTCGTGCCCTCGGATATTTTCCTCGATTCTTACGTAAGTCTCACCGTCAGGAAACGAGCTGATCGTGGCCCGACCCAGTGGTACACCCACATATGCGCAGATGCGTTCGGCCAGTTCACGATTGGCTGATCCGCTAAAAATTTTTAATTCCGGTTGGAGCGCGAACATGGAGGGCTAACTTAGGCGTTTGGCAATGCTCTTGGCAATCTTCAAAACTTGCCAACGGCTTTTCCATGGCCAAGGTTTGGTGCCTCATTTTCTCAAAATGCGTGCGGAAACGATTCAAGTACAACGGCCGTCAACGAACTCATGGGTGTTCCAACATACGCGTTGGGATGCCATTCCGGCCTTGGCTGGCTTGTTTCATCTCGGCTATTTCGTTGGCCTGTTTTTTCTTTATCCTCATGCACCGATCTGGCTGATGCTGATTTTAGGGTTGATCTACTCGCTAATGGTGAATGCGAACATCAACGGGGTGGGGCATAACTTCATTCATAATCCTTTTTTTCGCTCCAGGGCTCTGAACCGCATTTTCGGCGTCACGCAATCGATCGCTTGTTGCTTCTCGCAGACGATGTACGACGCGGTTCACATGCAGCACCACAAGGGGAATTCCGATCGCCAGGATGAAAATGGCGACACGATTGATTGGTTGTCGATTTACCGGCATGGCCACGATGGTGAGCCTGAAGACCCGTGGCGTTACGTATTCCTAAGTTTTTTCCGTGATGACGTCGGCGCCATCAGGAAGGAACTTCGCAAACGCAAGAACGGGGATCTTTTTTGGGGAAATCTGGAACTGGCAGCATTCGCCATCACGCTTTTGGTGATGTTCCTGTTTAACTGGCGATTCGTTATTTTCTATTTTTTGCCGTTCTGGTATCTCGGACACTGCTTTAGTTACCTCAACGGGTACTACCGGCATTATGGAGCGAATCCGGATAAACCAATTGCCTGGGGCGTCAGCAGCTACGGCAGACTCTACAACTGGTTGTTTTTCTACAACGGTTATCATGCCGAGCACCATTTCAGGCCCAAGGTCCATTGGACAAAGATGGAAAAATTCCATCAAAGCATCCAAGACCTGCAAAAACAGGAAGGCGTTCGCACGATTAAGCGTGCGCATATGCTTGGTTTTCTGGACCCCGATTTGCCGAAGCGTCGGCAACACCAATCCCCTTCACGGGATGCGCTGGCCGAACCGCTTCCATTTTCACCTCCCAAATCCTAGTGATTTGGGGGCCGTCTGCAGAGTTCTCGCGCTCGTCGTATAGGTTCGCTGATCGACCGACGCGACTTGACCTGACGCGTGAGTTCATGTCGCACTCGCGCGACGACTGGTCCCCAGTCTCCGGCAGTTGTTTGCCGAAACAATCGCATGGAGGGATACCAGGGGGAGTCGGTTCTCTTCAACATCCATCGCCAGTCGCAATCCGAGTGCAGCAAGACCCATGTCGGAACGGCCATGGCACCGGCCAAATGAGCGGGCATGCTGTCGATGGTGATCATCAAGTCCAGTCCGGCCATCGTTCGCGCCGCTTCGTAAACGTCGTCATTCCCTGAGTCGATTCCGAAATTTGAAGGTCGACGCAGCAACTCGCTTCCGCGTTGCAGAATGTGCAGAGCGACTCCGCGGATCTGATCGAAGTCAGCGAAGTATTGGACGGGCAAGCTGCGCCGTGGGTCCCAGTCGCTTCCGCACCACACCAAACCGACCCTGAAGTTCGGGGTAGAAGAAAATTTTCGCGGTGTTATGTCAATGTACGGAATTTCCGCGGGGATCGTTGCAAGGTTCGTCCGAAAGAAATGCGGGAGTTCAGTTAAATCGATGACCACATCGTACTTCTCGTGGGCGACCGTTTTTTCGCGCGTGGTCAGGCAGTCGATTCCGTCTACATGTTCCAGAAGCTTCACAATAGGGGCCTGAGCCTGCACGAGAACAGACCGCGCAATGCGTCGCAGCAACGGCACGTAGCGAATAAACTGCAACGTATCGCCCAATCCGTAGCAGCACCTGACCAGAACACGTTTTCCGTCAAGTGGTTCGCCGCCCCAGTTGGAGTTCCTGAAACCATTCGCCCCGACAAAATTACTTCGGGCAAGCAACGCCTGGTCGCTAATTTGCCATGCAGCTTCAAAATCGGCCCGGCGCACGCACTCTCGCCACGCTGTCGCTAACGCCTCAGACATCCCACAGAGGAACGCTGTTAGTTCCGGCTTTGGATCCGCAGAATTACTGACGCGCGAATCCAGCGCGCAGTTTTTCTTTCTTAGCTTCGCATTCTTCCTGCAAACGACTTATTTCAGAGGCCAGTTGCCTTTCCAATGATTGCACTTCGTCCAAGTTTCCGGGGCCCTGTGCTTTGCGGATCTGATCTTTCAAGAATAGTTCTTTCTCAGCAATTTTGGCGCGATAAACAGATTCCACTTCCGCGATCTCTTTCTTCTGTTGTTCGCTGAGCGAAATGGACGGTGACGATTTTTCCAGTCGTTCCATTGCTAGCTCGTAAGCAGATTTCATGGTGGTTTGTGGTTGCCAATGACAATGATGTTTCTAATCGACGCATTGCATGTCGGAAATCAATTCCTAAGTTAATTCGATGTCTACCCGGATCCGATTGCTTAGTACTGATTTCGACGGGACGCTGGTTTCCCACCTGGGCGAGCCGGCGCTGGATCGGCATTGCATGGAATTGATTCGCGATTTGCAAGATGCCGGCGCAACCTGGGCCATCAACACCGGACGCTCCGTTGATCTGCTCGAGTCCGGCCTGCTTGACTTCGAATTCCAAGTCAGACCGGATTTCATCCTGACCACGGAGCGAGATGTCTTTAGGCCTGGCGGCAACGGAGAACGATGGGAACCGTTTGGCGATTGGAACGATCGCTGTGCGCGCGATCATGCCGAGTTATTTTCTTCAGCGCAACCGGTCCTCGCGGAAGTAGTCGATTACATCACTAAACAAACGAAGGCTCGCCTGATCTATGATTCCGACCGACTCGAAGGTCTCGCGGCGCAAAGTGAAGACGAAATGCAACAGATCGCCGACTTTATCGATCAAGCACGAACCACACATCCAAAGTTCGATTACCAACGAAATGGTATTTACCTCCGCTTTTGCCACAGCGATTATCACAAGGGTGCGGCGCTCGCCGAATTGGCCCGCCTGATCGAAGTCCCGCGCGAGAACATCTTCGCCGCCGGCGATCACCACAATGATATTTCGATGTTGGATGGAAAAGTCGCCGCGATGGCATCCTGCCCGGCGAACGCGATTCCGGATGTGCAAACTGCGGTGCGAAACGCAGGCGGTTACGTGGCTCAGCAACAGCATGGAGCCGGCGTCCACGAGGCGCTGTTGTACTTCGTCCGTCAGCTGAAGAATTAAATGGTTAAACTCTTAGAAAGAGACTGACCAACCCAATTGAAGTATTGGGCGTGTCCTTTTGTCGCTTTCGATTTTAACTTTTCAACTTCGCAGTTGCTAACGCGAGCGGCGCATCCGCTTCAAGTTTGCCTGCAAAGCGATTTGTCATGTAGGTGAGAAGCAACACCCAAAAGGTCAGCGCCAGCCCGAACAATGGAAATTGAAGCGCCAGTGGCAGCGAGTAGATAATTGCCATCAGTGGAATCCAGACTGCCCACGTGGCGAGTAATGTCGGGATGATTTTGTCGCGATAATGGCGCCACGTAAACAGATCACGAACCGGTTGCAACGAGATGCCGCTGTTTTTCCATTCATAGGTCAGCACGCCGAAGGGCGCCGCAAAAAAGGGGTTATAGCCAAATTGGTCTACGCAGATTTTCGCCACCACCACAGGCGCGGTGGCAACGTCACCAAACCAGCCTGCTTGAGTTCGATACAATAGGTCGACAAGCGCTCCATCGAGTCCCCACACAGGTATGGTAAAGAATAGATTCCGAAGATTTCGGCGATTCGGTCGCCCTTGTTGAAAGAAAAGTATCAAAAACAACTCCGGGATCAAAGCTCCTGCTGTCACCGAAGCGATGACAACAAACAAAATGCCGTGCGTTTGCTTCAATTCGGCCAGTCGCGAAAGGATCGCGAAAACTCTGTGGCTAGTGTAAAAACCGACCAGCAACGCCAGCATCAATGCCTGAATAACCAGCGCCGGCAAAGCATTTGCACGTGCGGCCTCCCAGCCCAAAGTGAGTGGTGAGCGCGTTCTGTGCATGCTGGCGAGTTTTCTCCGCGCTTCTTCGCTATCAAGCAGAATCTCTGTTTTGAGAATGCTTGCGGACCGACGTCAGGTTATTTTTCTGGTAAGAAGTTCGGGAAGACGCGGCTCGCCGCTTAATTACCAATGAACGCTTCCGCTGGCTCCAGGGGCGCCTGGAGTAAAACTTCCCTCATCTTTTAATTTCTCGCCGGGCACAGGCGTACCAGATGCAGCAGTTTCAGAAACTGAGTCGCTGCTCATCGAATCCTGAGATGTTGCACACGCAGATAGCATCGTTGTGACCAGCAGAAGCAGAAGAGTGCGCTTAGTAAGACGTTTCCTCACCTCCGCGAACGTACCTTTCCATCTGTTTGATGCAAGCCGCCGTGTCCGATAGATTTTTCAAGTGAAGCCCGCCGATAAGACCGATCTCAAATCGCTTCTTTTGAAAGAGCTTCACGAACAGCTGTGCAATGCGGGAGAACCCTCGTATCGCGCCGCACAGATTGTTGACTGGCTTTACAAAAAAAGAGTCCAGACGATTGGCAAAATGACCAATTTACCGGCCCCGTTGCGCAATTGGCTCGAAGAAAACTTTTCACTGAACAAGATAGAGATCGTACGAACAGTCGGCGCCCGTGACACGACCCGAAAATTTCTTCTTCGTCTGTCAGACGGAGATTTGATCGAATCGGTTATGATTCCCGCTTCGCCGGCCCTTTACGGTGCAAGAGCGGATCGTCGCACGATTTGTGTCTCGACTCAGGTGGGCTGCGCGTATGGCTGCAAATTTTGCGCCAGCGGTTTGGAAGGTTTCTCTCGCAATCTCCGCGCAAGCGAAATCGTCAACCAGCTGATCGCAGTGGAGAACGCGACTGGTGAAAAAATCGACAATATCGTTTTCATGGGAATGGGCGAGCCGCTTGCCAATTTGGAGAACGTCATCCGCGCGATTCGGATCATTAACGCACAGTGGGGACTTGGCATTGGCGCGCGTCACATTACGATTTCAACCAGCGGGCTGGCACCGCAGATCCGAAAACTGGCTGAAGAACCGTTGCAGTTCCGCCTGGCTGTTTCCCTGCATGGCGCCTCTGACGAAGTGCGAAACCAAATCATGCCAATCAACCGCCGTTACAACATTGAGACACTTCTCTCGGCTTGCAATTACTATACTGTTCGTAAAAAACAGCGCCTTACGTTCGAATACATTCTGATTGCAAATGTGAACGATTCAGACGAGCAGGCGCGTCTACTTTCTCATCATGCCCGCCGTCTTGCGGCAAAAGTGAATCTCATTCCCTACAACAACGTGAGAGGTCTGCCCTGGATCCGTCCCTCGGAAAAGCGTCAGGAGCATTTTCTTTCGATCGTGCGGGCGGCAGGCAATCCTGTGACCTTACGTCGGGAGAAAGGCCATGATATTGACGCAGCGTGTGGACAATTGCGGTTGCAAACGGAACGCGAAGAGCGCGCCCGAACGGTGTCGCCATGATGTCTGGCTGAAGTCGAGGGCTTACCGGGGACTGACCCTATCAAAAAACTTTGCGCGCGAAGTCAACGTCGCGTTTAGTTTCTGATATGGCCGGCTACGAGGGCGAGCCCGAACGCGCATGGGACGAGTACCAGTGGGAACTTTTCCTCCAGCAACAGGAGAGCAAGGCGGAAAAGTACATGCAATTATTGGAAGATTACCTGGATGATCCGCAGCGCGACGAAATCATAGCACGCGAGATGGGCTGGACCCAGGTGTTGGAATCGAGAAATTGGACCGATGAATTTGATCTGATTCCGGATGACGACCTGGCCGAATCGGATGATTCCGACGTTGACGAGGCGGCCACATCTGCAGCCGCCCTCGAGGGGCATGACCTTTATCGTGCTGCCTTCGCCCTGACGATCTGGATCGATCACCTGTTCGATAGAAACGCTTCGCTTCCGAATGAGCCTGCCGCTGTAAAGCTGGCCACGCAAGCAGCGCTGGCCAATGCAAAGCTGGCTGCCGCATTGAGCAGCGACAGTTTAAGCGAAATCGGGATGACCATCGCTTACCTGAAGCGTGCTCTAAAAGCCATCACGATGTCCATGGACGCGGCTGTGCAACTCCGGAAAATCGCTGGTCTGGTAAGCCGGTCCCAGTATGCGGTCCTTCGACAGCGCCTTTTTCATGTGCGCGACGGTATCGTCACTCTGATGGGCGAGTACCGCGGCGAGTGGCGACGCCGGTTTGGGCCCGAGAGTTTTCGCGGTTGAATGAAATAAGGCCAGCTCCCGTCCAACTATGCAAACGGAAGCGACTCCGGCTCAGGCCGATGTGTCGGACTTGGATCTGGTGACACGATGCCAGGCCGGCGACACGGAAGCATTCGACGAGCTGGTGAGTCGCTATCGAACACGAGTATTTGGCATGATTTACAACATGGTTCATAGCGAGCAGGACGCTTGGGATCTGGCTCAGGACAGCTTCGTTAAAGCATGGAAATCGATTAAGCGGTTCCGCGGGCGCTCAACGTTCTACACCTGGGTTTACCGAATCGTCATGAACGTGACCATTGATTGGCTCCGTAAAAAACAAATCAAAGGCGGTGACGCCGAATTCGACGATGCAATCCAACTGAGAGAAGTCGAGCCTGCATCCAAGACCGTTCCAAAATCTGGAGCGTTGCCACACGAGAGAATGGAACAGAGCGAAATCCGCGCCCGCATCGACAAAGCAATTGCGCAGCTTTCACCGGAGCAAAAAGCCGTGATTTTGATGAAAGAAATCGAGGAGATGCAGTATCACGAAATCGCGGAAACGCTCGGCTGTTCGATAGGCACGGTAATGTCGCGCTTGTTTTATGCCCGTAAGAAATTGCAAAACCTGCTCAAAGACGTTTATGAAAACATTTGAAGAAAAGTGGACGGCATGGCTGGACGGCCAGCTTAGCGGGCAGGAACTATCCGATTTTGAGGCTTCGCTGCCAGACAAAGCTGCCGCGGAGATCGAAAAGGCCGATGCGAAGAAGTTGGGCGCTCTTTTGAAGAGTGAATTAGGCGCGCCCGCACTTAGAAACGAAGAATTTTTCAGCAATCAAGTGCGCGAAAGAATCATGCGCGCCCGCACCCCGCGGCGTTTGGAGAGTGAGGGTAGGGGGCGCAGGTGGTGGACAATTCCGCGCCTTTTGTGGTCGGGCGCTGCCTCGCTTGCCATCTTTCTGATTTTTACCCTGTTCGTGATTCGGGACAAAAACCCTGCGGAAGAATCGCCATACCTCACCCAGATCTTAAACGCCCGCGTTGATCCAGTCGTGAGCCCAAATGCGACTGTCTCGATCTTTGAGGCGAAGCAAGATCGCGTGACGGTTTTGTGGACAGAGGGATTGCAAAGTTTGCCTGCCGATTACGCCGCCAAGTAATTCTCATGGGTCGCTTCCTGGCGTTCTCAACCTTGTTTGCCTTCTTGATCGTGGGCACAGTGTCAGGCGCACAGGCTGCCGAAACGGTGTGGAGCGGGCTTGTTATTGCGCAAAACGCTGACCAGCCACAAGCTGTCCCGCCGGAACTCACCCGTATCGAAGGGTCTCTGAAAAGGTTCTTCGGCTACAATCAATTTCAGGTGATCGGCCAATCCGAAAAAACCCTGAAGACCGGGCAGGAAGACTGGCTCGCGAAGAGCAAATTTTTTGGATTGCACGTCGACGCACAGGGGCAAACCGCGGCAGGATATGTTTTGAACTTAAAGCTTTACAAGGAGAAAGAGCTATTGCTTGAAACCGATGCGAAGCTGAGCAAACGCAGTCCGCTGGTTATCAAAGGTCCCCAGGTTGGCAGCGGGCAATTATTGCTTGTGCTGATCATTCAATAGCGGGCCCGGCGTTTTCGTTTGGAGATGCGTGCCGCGCTTCTTTTTTGTGATGGCTGCGTTTCTAACCATGTCCTCGGCACTTTCTTCAGAAAAACCGTTCAGTTTTAAAGACACCCCCGGGAAACTTCCGAAAGATGTGGTCCCGATGGACTACGCCATTCGTGTAGTTCCTGATATTGAGAAGCTAACATTTTCCGGTGCGGAAACCGTCAAACTGAGTGTTCGCCGCCGCGTCCGCGAACTGATGCTCAACGCTCTTGAACTAAAAATCGAAACTGCGTCGGTCGATGGTAAAACGTTGCCGGCTTCCGCAATTAAGAGCGATGCAAACAACGAATTGCTGAAGCTTGAGTTAGGGTCCGAACTCACGACGGGCGAACATACTCTCGAGCTTCGATTCACCGGCAGAATCAATCAACAGGGCCAGGGTTTGTTCTATATGCGCTATCAGGAACAAGGCGCCGCGACCCGGAAGATCATGCTGGGGAGCCAATTTGAAGCGACCGATGCGCGTCGATTTTTCCCGTGCTGGGACGAGCCAGCCTTCCGCGCCCGATTCCAGTTAACGGCTGTTGTGCCCGAAAACTGGCTGGCTGTCTCAAATATGCCTGTGGAGGATGAGCATAAAATTCCAAATGGCAAAGAAGTACGTTTTGCGGCAACGCCGCCGATGCCGAGTTATCTAAACGTCTTCGTCGCGGGCGAACTGGAATCCGTTGAGTCGAAAAGCGGACCTACTCAGCTCCGCGTCATCGCGACGAAAGGTAAGGCAGAGACGAGCCGTTATGCGCTGGAGGCTACGGCACAGATCTTACAATACTACAACGATTATTTCGGGGTGGCCTATCCCTTGCCAAAACTAGATCAGATCGCGCTGCCCGGCGGCTTTGGCGGCGCAATGGAAAACTGGGGAGCCATCACGTACTACGAGTCGAAGCTTTTGTTCGACCCATACAGTTCCTCTGAAGAGACGAAGCAGGATATCTACGGAGTCATCGCCCACGAAATGGCGCACCAGTGGTTCGGCGATCTCGTCACAATGGCTTGGTGGGATAACCTGTGGCTTAACGAAGGCTTCGCCTCCTGGATGGGATCTAAATGTACAGCCCATTTCAACCCGCAATGGGAAGTCTGGCTTCGGCGCGAATTTCCTCGCGATCCGAGCCGTCGTTCAGGAATTGCCAAGGAAGCAGCGATGGAAGGCGACGCGCGCTCGACTACCCATCCGATCCAACAACCAGTCGCGACTGAGGCCGAAGCCAACAGCGCGTTCGACGATATCACGTATAAGAAAGGTCAGTCCTTTTTACGAATGCTGGAGAGTTTTTTGGGGGAAGACGTGTTTCGGAACGGAATTCGGCGTTACATCACCGCCCACATGTACTCAAACACCACCACGACTGATCTGTGGAACTCGCTTTCTGAGGTTTCAGGCAAACCCGTTGCTGAAATCGCAGCGGGTTGGATCACTCAACCGGGATTTCCCTTGGTGAAAGTGAGACGCGCACAAGGTAGCGACGTTTCGCTCAAGCAAGAGCGATTTACTGTCAATTTCAGGAACCCGCCGCCGCTTCAATGGAAAATTCCCATCACATTTATGGTTGTGGGTCAACCTCCTGGAAGTCTTCTGATGAAAAGCGAGACCGATACGGTGCACGACATTCCTGCTGATAGAGCGTTTAAGCTGAACGTCGACGGCGCCGGAAACTATCGAGTCGAATATGACGAATCGTCCTGGAAGTTGTTGCTCGGCGCTTTGAAGAGTCTAAACGTTGCAGATCGTGTCAATCTGCTGAGCGATACCTGGGCGTTGGTCCAGGCGAATCACGTTCCGCTGGCCCGATATTTTGAGCTCGTTGAAAAGCTTCCCGCGTCTGGGGAATTAGCCGAGCGCGAGCAGATCATTCACGTGTTGGATTTCATCAACAGGCTCTTGAGTGGCAACGCTGAACAGCCCAGATTTCACCGTTATGCGCGATCTCTATTGCGACCCTCTTTTGATGCCGTTGGCTGGGGCGGTAGAACCGGGGAGAAACCGGCTACGGCAAATCTCCGGGCCAGCTTGATTAAAGCACTTGGAGAGTTTGACGATCCGCAAATTGTTGCGGCTTGCCGGGAACGCTTCAAAGCGTATCTCGCAGATCCAGGATCACTCCCTCCTGACCTTCGACCCCCAATCTTTGCGATTGTAGGACGTTATGCCAAGGAATCGACATGGAATCAACTTCACGAACTCGGTCTCAAAACAACGAGCGTTGAAGAGAAACAAAATTACTACAACGCGCTGGCTGGTGCGATGGACCCCAAATTAGCGAAGAAAACTCTTCCCATCGCGCTGACAGATGAATTACCGACAAGCCGCGCTTTGTTTCTTGTCTCCCGCGTGGCTCGCGACAGTGGTCATCCCGATATCGCGTGGGAATTCGCCAAGGCGAACATGAAAATGCTCCTGGCTAAAACCGATGCCTTAGGAGCTAACACCTATGTGTCCGGTCTGTTTACTTTTTTCTCGGACGATTCGCGGGCAAAGGAGCTCAAGGCGTACGCGAAAAATAATCTGCCAGCCGTGAGCGCTCCTCATGTCGCAAAGGCGGTGGATGAAATCCAGTTTCGATCAGAATTTAAAAACCGCCTTGTAGCGCAACTCAGCGTCTTGTTGAACAGCAAAACGTCGGCAAACAGCTCAGAGTCTTCCGGTGCGATTCACTGATCGCTGTTTTGCTGTGGCGTGATCCAAAGCCGCATCGGAATCATCGAGGACTCAACAAAACCGTGATGCCGGAAAAACTCCTGTGCCACGTTTTCCGGGCGATCGGTTAGCAGTGTCACGCGGAGGAAATTTTTCTGTTTGGCAAAGTCGATGGCGTGCTGGAGCAGCTTCCTGCCATAACCTTTGCCTTGATATTTTTTATGGACCACCAGGTCCTCAAGCAGAATCACGAAGCCGCCTTCAGCGGTGCTGATCGTAAATAGCAAGTTGATCATCCCCACGATTGCGCCGTTTTGCCGCAATACAAAAACGCGCCCCCGGCTTGGCTGTTCGAAAATGAGCCGTAAACCGCGGAGCTGTTTTTCCTTATCCGGGCGGAAATCGCCTTCCTGGGCGAACAAATCGCCGAGCATTTCGGAGAGTTCGTCGAGGTCCGCCTCGGTCGCCGGCTCGATCACCACATGTTCTTTTTCGGCCATTGCTTGCAATGCTTATTCCAAAAATCCAGTGCTCTGGCAATTAAATTAGGCTGACGCTCTCCGCCACCGTGAACTTTTGATGCGTGGCGTAACGTTGACAATGTCGCGCTCAACCTTACTTTAGCCGCTCTTAAATCGTGCCGACTCTGTTTTCGGTCTTATGAAACGCACTTACCAGCCATCCAAGCGAACACGCAAACGTCAGCACGGATTCCGTGCCCGCATGAAGACAAAAGGGGGCCGCGCGACGCTTGCACGCCGTCGCCAACGGGGCCGCAAACGCCTGTTACCCAAAAGAGTGGAAAGGCCCTACGCGCGGCATACGCAAGCGTAACTTGTAGGTCGAACCCAGCGAGCTTTTCGACTGGTCATCTGTCCCATGACTGGTATTCTCCCACCCAGGATTCGGCGATGAAATCACCCGCAGTCGTCATCGACTCGCCTAAAACCAATTCCAGGCTCTTTGCGTACACCCGGTGGGACGCCATACCCGTGCTGGCGGCGATTTTTCACTGTGCCTACTTCTTCGGCATGTTTTTCCTGTTCCCGCGGGTGCCCCTGTGGGTCATGCTCATTTTGGGCTTCATCTACTCCGTAAGCATTTCATGGAACATCAACGGCATCTCGCACAATTTTATTCACAACCCTTATTTCCGATCGTCATTGCTTAATCGGCTATTCAGCATTCTTGAATCGATCACAATTGGATTTGGTCAGGTTTTTTACGAATGCATTCACATGCAGCACCACAAGGGAAACGCTGATCGCCCGGGTGACAATGGTGACACGGTGGATTGGATCTCCATCTACAAACATGGTCATGATGGTGACGCTGAGCACCCGCTCAAATACACTTTTCTGAGTTTCTTTCGTGAAGACCCCAAGACCGTCTATCGAGAATTAACACGTAAGAATCCACGCGACGCGTTCTGGGGCGTGACGGAGTTAACACTGTTTGTTAGCACGTTTGCGATCCTCGGCTTCCTCAACTGGCGCTATATCTGTTTTCTTCTTCCGTTCTGGTATTTTGGCCATTGCCTCTCCTATCTCAACGGCTACTACCGTCATTACGGTGGCAACCCGGACGAACCGCTTGCCTGGGGAGTGAGTAGTTACGATAAATTGTACAATTGGGTTTGGTTTTTTAACGGCTATCATGCCGAACATCATTTCCGACCGAAGGTGCATTGGACCCGGATGCAGATACTCCACGATCAAATCGCGGAACTACAACGCGCTGCTGGAGTGCGAGTGATTAAGCCGCCACATGCCCTTGGCTTTTTCGATCCCGATCTGCCCGCCTTGAAAGCGCAATCTCAACAAAAACCGGGTGCCAGTTGGAATGTGAAGCGCGCGCGTCTCGAAGGAGA
>DASREH010000033.1:0-44545 GCA_035652195.1 Candidatus Udaeobacter sp.
ATCGCAATTGCCTGGATCGCCTCAGTTCTCGCCGGATGCGCCGGGAATCAGCCTTATCATTTGGGGGAAGCCCCAACGGAAACCGTAGTCACTCCTGCCAATGGCGGATCGGTGAAAGACATTTATCGGCTCGGCTTTATCGAGTTCGACGAGCAAGGCGACTTCTGGGATCGTGATCAATTGCGAAAAACCGTGCAGGCAATTCGTGATACCGGCCGGGGAATCTTGCTCGTTACGTACATCCACGGCTGGCAAAATAATTCCAACTCAAGAGACGCTGCGGACATTGAACAATTTCGCAGCTTACTTGCACGCCTTACTGCAGATCAAACGGTGCAAATGTCTGGACTCCAAGTCTTCGGCGTTTATCTCGGATGGCGCGGCCGTGTGGTGCACAAGGTCAATCCAGTGGTAGACACGCTTACCTGGATAGGAAAAGAAGGGAGTTTTTATTCGCGCAAGAATGCGGCCACGCGGATTTCCTCCAGTACACCGATCACCGAGGCGATCTTCACTCTGATCAAGACGGCTCGCCGCGACACGCCGAATAACTCGCGTTGCGTTGTAATCGGTCATTCGTTCGGAGCGTTGGTCTTGGAAAAGGCATTGGCCCAGGCGTTGGTTGGAACACTTTTGTACGAAGAGCCGTTTGCACCGGGAGTCCAAAAATCGCGCACGGATCGAGTCTTCAAGCCCGCGGATCTTATCCTACTCGTGAATTCCGCGGCGGAATCGATTTACTCAAAAGAGATGATCGACATGTACCAGGACACAACACCGCTCCGGGGCGCGCCGCACGTCATCATGATTAGCTCCGATGCGGACACGGCTACAGGGCTGGCATTTCCCATTGGAACGAAACTTTCCAATACTCCCAAGGCGTTATCGGGAAGTTTCCGCAAATATCGCGAGAATGGACACGACAGCTCCCAGTTTAACTATTTCACTCAGACACCTGGTCACAACGACTCGTTGCAGAGTCATCGACTGGTGATGCTGGCAAAGGGAAAGTCAGATTTAGGAACAGATCCGTTTGACTTGAATTTGAAGAATCGCGCTGGTTCTTACGAAACGTGACTCTTTATACCGGCACGCGTTACGACTGGACGCAGTGGCGCATTGAGCGGCAGGGACCAAACCAAACGAACTATTGGGTGCTGCGTGTTCCAAAACAGATTATTCCGGGACATGGACCGATCTTCGAGGGAGAATCCCGCGATTTGATGGCAGCTCTTTTCCGCCTGGGTACAAAGCCGGAAGCGGCTGAACGCCCCGTGCCTCTCAAAGTGCGAGGGAGTGCTGAAGGCCACGTCCGAAAGACTGAGCAGCGGTTGCAACGCATACAGAGGACCGGCGAAACCGTTGTAACCCCGGTACAGCCAAGCGCCAGCGAAAGCCATCCGCGATGACCAAGTCGGTAATCAATCTGGCAAAATCTCGCGGCCAGCTCAGAGCATCAACGCGACCAGGCGGCTGCGGCATGGAACTTCGAGCTTTCTGAAAATCGCGTGGACATGCTTCTTGACCATCGCCACATTCAAATGGGCTGTTTCCGCGATCTCTTTGTTGCTCTGACCGCTACAAACGAGCCGCGCGATTGCCTTTGGGCCAACCCCAATCGGCAAGGGAGTTGCAGAACAGCCGTCCGCAACTCTGGGGCCGGAACCCTGGGTTGTGACAAAAATAAGCAACTCGACAGAGTTCGCTGAATTTCGAACCACTGGGCAGGTTCCCAGATAAAACGCGCCAAGCAGAGTACAGAAGAACCAGAGAAGCAAGCCTCGGTGGGAAAAACCCGCCGAGGCTTTTGTTTTCTCCTCAGCGTACTGCCATTCCCGAACTCCCAAACATTACTTCACGCTTGTTTCCAGCCGTTGCCATTCCCATCTGGCACGCCTGCAGACGCCATTTCCGGCGTTAGATCTACGTCCTCGGCAACACCTTCCAAGTCCGGTTCCATCAAAGATTTCTCGTGATGTTCCTTGGCGATAAGCATGTACAACGATGGCACGATGAAGAGAGTAAAAATTGTCCCAATCGTCATGCCGCCGACCAGCACCAGACCGATCGAATTTCGCGCAGCTGCGCCAGCGCCGGTGACGAGTGTGAGTGGAAAGTGACCGGCTACAGTGGCGACACTGGTCATCATGATTGGTCGCAACCGAATGCGGGCCGCTTGCGCCACGGCCGCGAATTTCGTCAACCCAGTCCGCTGGAGTTCATTGGCGAATTGAACAATCAGAATTCCGTTTTTGGAAACGAGACCAACCAAAGTCACCAATCCGACCTGAGAATAGATGTTGAATGACGTAGTCCAACCATCTGTGAAAAACTTGCCGAACGGCATTTTCAAAAACATGAACACGGCAGCACCGAAGAGGGCCAGCGGAACAGAGCCAAGCAGAATTATCAATGGATCACGGAAGCTGTTAAATTGCGCAGCAAGTACAAGGAAAATCAGAACAACCGCGAGCATGAAAACTCCGAGGAAGCTGTTCCCTTCCAGTCGGAGTTGGCGTGAGCCGCCAGTGTAATCAACAACATAACCAGCCGGCAGGACTTTGCGCGCTTCGTTTTCCAGGAACTTGAGGGTAGCATCGACAGAACCGGTCGGAACTCCGCTGATGGTGACTGCGTTGAGTTGCTGCATTCGATTCAGTGAACGCGCGACTGTTTTGTGCTCGATGCGGGCGATCGTGCTCAACGGTATCAGCTGGTTATTCGGCCCGGTTACATAAATGTCGTTGAGCTGTTCCGGATTTAACCGGTCTACCCGTTTGATTTGCGGTACGACCTTGTAGCTCAGGCCTTCCATGTTGAACCAGTTGACGTAATTCCCGCCAATGCTTGCAGAAAGGTCTGCGCCTATCTGCTGCATGTTCAGGCCCATCGCCGAAATTTTGTCGTGATCGAGAACGATCTGCGCCTGCGGTTGGTCGATCTTGGTATCGATGTCGCCGAACTGAAACATGTGCGCCTTCATTGCCTTTTGGAAAATATCATTGGCAAATTCCAGGATGCGCTCCTGGTCAGCAGTGGAAGCAATGATGAAGCTGACGGGGAAGTTGTCCGAGCCCGGCAGTGCCTCCGGCATGATCGGGAACATTTGAATCGCCGGGATAGCGGCCAATTTCTTCTGAACGATCGGCAAATAATCCTTCGTTGGAACTTTTCGCGTGCCCCACGGTTTCAGCACCATCCCGCCAAAACCGTTGTTGGGTGAAGTAATTTGAAAAGTGAAGCGAGTGTCCGGAATTTCGTGGAAAACCTTCCCAGCTGCATCGGCGTAACGAATCGTATCGTCAATTGTCGCGTTGGCAGGTGCGGTGATAATGCCAAAGATCACTCCTTGATCTTCCTTTGGAGCCAACTCCTTGGTGGCCACCTTGGGAATCGCCACGAACATCAGCAAGGCCAGAACTGAAATTCCTCCCCAAACGATGTAAACCGCCGGCCGGGCCTTTAAAGTGCTGTCCAGGTGTTTCCCATACCAGTCACGCACCCTATCGAAGGTACGATCAACCAAACCCTTGAACCCGGTTTCCACATGATGAGCTGGAAGCAGATAAGCTGACATCATTGGCGACAAGACCAGCGCCACCACACCCGAGATAAACACCGCGCCGGCTAGCGTTAGAGCAAATTCGCGGAAAAGCGCGCCCGTCAGGCCGCCTTGCATCGCAATCGGTGTGTACACCGCTGCTAGGGTGATTGTCATGGCGATGATCGGGCCGATCAGCTCACGCGCGCCAACGAGCGCCGCATTCATCCGCGACATTCCGTCCGCAATGTGGCGTTCCACGTTTTCGACCACGACGATGGCGTCATCCACCACCAACCCGACAGAGAGAACAATTGCGAGCAGAGTAAGCAGGTTCAGCGTGAAACCAAACACCTGCATGAGAAACAAGGCACCGATTAGCGAGATAGGTATCGCAACTACCGGCACAATCACCGAGCGGAACGAGCCAAGGAACAAAAAGATCACCACCATCACGATGATCAACGTGTCCATCAGCGTTTTCACAACTTCGTGAATGGCGTCGTTGATGTAAGCTGTAGCGTCGTAGGCCATTTCCGCGGTCATCCCCGTTGGCAGCTCCTTTTTTATTTGATCGAGCTCCGCGCGAACGCGCTTGATTACATCCAACGAGTTGGCATTCGGCAGGACCCAGATGCCCATGAACACGGCTTTCTGCCCGGAGAACCGCACTTCTGTGTCGTAATCTTCCGCGCCCAGAACGACGTCAGCGATATCGCCCAGCCGAATCAACGTGTTGTTATCCTGTCGGACGACGAGCTTTTTAAACTCCTCGGCGGTGTGCAAATCGGTATTTGCAGTAAGGTTCACCTGAAGGAGCGAGCCTTTAGTGTTTCCAACCGCCGACAGGAAGTTGTTCTTGGCCAGAACATCGCGGACTTGCGACGGGCTGATGTTCAGCGCAGCCATGCGATCCGGTTTCATCCAAATGCGCATCGCAAAAGTGCGGCCGCCAAGGATGTCGGCTTTTTGCACGCCTGCAATTGCGGTTAACCGCGGCTGAACGAGCCGAACCAGATAATCGGTGACCTCGTTAGGCTGCAAGATATTCGAGGTAAAACTAAGGTAAGCCGAAGCGAACTGAGAATCAGCCGCTTGAATGGCAATTACCGGAATCTGGGATTCCGGCGGCAGATTGTTACGAATGGCGTTAACCCGTGCGCTGATATCCGATAGCGCCTTATTCGCATCGTAATTCAGTTTCAGCCGGGCAGTGACCAGCGATTGGCTCTGCGTGCTTTCAGAGTGGATGTAATCGATGCCATCGGCGGCCGCCATTGCTCGTTCGATGGGCGTGGTAATAAATCCTCGAACGAGCTCGGCATCGGCACCTACGTAAATCGTGGTCACGGTGATTGCGGCAACGTCGCTGCGCGGATATTGCCGCACGTTCAGCGTCTTCATCGCCTGCAAACCGGCAATCAGGATGACGAAGCTGACCACGATCGCCAGCACCGGCCGTTTAATAAACAGATCGGTAAACTTCATTTCCTAGTTAAGCGACTCTCCTCGTTAAGAATCCTGCGGCTTGGGATTCAGCTGCGGCTTCGGGGCCAGATCATTGTTGATGACTACTGGCATTCCATTACGCAGCTTGAACACTCCAGTGCTGACGATTACATCCCCTGGTTTCAATCCCTCGGTCACGGAAACAAAGTCTCCGCGCGCTTCACCAATTCGCACAAAAGCCTGTCGCAACGATTGCGAGTCCTTGCCAGTCTTGGGATCCTTCTTGGTTTCGATTACGAAAACAGAATTACCATATGGAGCATAGGAAACCGCACTACCCGGGATGACGAGAGTCTTGGTTTTCTGAGGCAAAGTGACGTCAACTTTAACGAACATTCCCGGACGCAGCATATGGTCCGGATTCTCCAAAGTTGCCTGAACGCCAACGTTACGCGTTACCGGGTCTACCATGGAATTGATGGCGGTGACTTTTCCCTTAAACTCGTGCCCGGGTAGCGCGTCAGCGTGAACGGTGGCCTCATATCCGGTATCAAGCTTGGGAAGGTACTGCTGCGGCAAGGCGAAATCGACAAACACCTTGTCCAGCGCAGTGAGTTGAACCACTTGCTGACCGGCATTGATCATCTGTCCAACATTGACCTGCCGAATTCCAAGTTGTCCGTCGAACGGCGCGACCACGGTTTTCTTTCGAATATTCGAACGCATCTGATCCACCACGGCCTGCAATCGGTTGAATTTCGATTCGGCTGCGTCCTGATCCGCCTTCGAGATAACCTTGCGCGCTGCCAAATCGCGAGATCGCTGCAGATCTGAACGCGCAAGCTCGAGATCAGCTTCGGCCGAGTGGAGCTGCGCCTCTTCTGCCGAAGTATCCAGTTTCATCAAGACCTCGTCTTTTTTGGCTTCGCCGCCATTTTGAAAATTGATCTGCGCGACAACACCGCCGAGCTCAGTGGAAACAACCGCGCCCTGAACAGCCGCAACCGACCCGATCGCAGATAGCGTCGGCGACCAATTCTCCTCTTTAGCGACCGCACTCGAGACGGTTGTCGGCGGCATCGTCATCGGTGTGCTCATCATTTTGCCGATCTGCAGCGCCTTTATGCCAAAAACAAACACCAGAATTGCGATGAGCAGCCCTACGGCGAGGGTAACGCTTCGCCAGCGACGCCGTGGCCTTGCACTGGAGCGGGCTGGAACGTTTGAAACAGTTTTTGCTACGTCATGCATAACTCGGCTCCGCGTCGGGTTTGAACAATAAACTCCAAAGTCTGCGGGTTACTTCCAACTGCCGGGTCCGTCGTTCCGCGGCGGTCATTGCCTGCGGTCGCAATACGTCCAGCATTAGCATCCCACGGGCGACGGCAAAAATTAATTCCGCCAGTTCGTTTGGAGTCAAGCCGTGAGCTGCATTTTGTCCTTCTGGCGAACGGGAAATTAAATCTCTCACCCCGTCCATGGCAGTTTCCAAAACGTCGCGAACCAGATCCGCCACTTGCGGATTTCGGGAGGCCTCGGCATAAAGATCGACTACAAAAGCGGACACAAGTTGCGGTGCGTCTTCGCAGCAATGGGCAGTGAACAAAATTTCGAGCGATTCCAGGAGCGTTGGAGCCTGACGCGCGCGCATCAGCACTTCGCCGATCTCCTTCTTGTGGCGATCCGCCATGGCAGAAATAACCGCTTCTTTGTTTTCGAAGTAGCGATAGATGAGCCCAACACTGATCCCTGCTTCACCGCTGATATCGTGCATGCTGGTTTGATGAAATCCGCGCCTGGCAAAGCAGACCAGCGCCGCCTCAAGGATCTGGGTACGGCGATCGCCATTGAAAGAGTCGATCTGGGGTTGTGACATAAGCCGGGAAGATGAATGAACGTTCATTCATTGTCAAATCGCTTTACAACCACGATCAAACCCATCGGATCCCGCGCCAGGTCCTCCGCCACTGAGTCGATGCCGTAGTTACCAGAAATCCACCTTGCTCCAAAGCCTGAGACTCGCGTTTGAACGCCGCGGCTTTTAGCTCCGGTGCGCAATGGCTGACATTTCGTACACGTGGCTAGTCAGCGGCGCAGCAAATCGAGTTGGCGGTTGAGCAAACTGCATGATCGACAAGATCACGCTTAACCCCAAGAGCGCGTACACGGCCGTTTCCATAATACTTCGGCCCTTCTCCTCAGACTGGACCAGCAATGCGTAAGTAGTGTCATTGTTCATAAGCCTCTGAATCCTTTCTTTAAAGACGCCAGCTATTTCCGCTTTTGTCTAAAGTTGTTGATCCTTCATGATTGCTTTGAACGTTGGATGCGGTGACGCCATGGATTGGATTCAAACAAAAACAAATTTATCGCGAACCTTCCCACCGGACAGGCGCTACCTGGTTGGCGTCTCGGGGGGTCGCGATTCTGTTGCGTTGCTGCACTGGCTGACCAACGCCGGCTACAAAAAACTTATCTTGTGTCATTTGAACCACGGACTGCGAGGACGATCGAGCGATGCCGACGCGCGTTTTGTGCAAAAACTTGCGGAAAGATATCAGCAGGATTTTGAACTGCACTCTGCGAACGTTGCGGCGCTCGCCAGGAATAAAAAGTTGTCCATCGAAACCGCCGCCCGTGATTCCCGCTATTTATTTTTCGCCAAAGTCGCAAAGCGACGTCGTTGCCATACCATTTTTCTTGCGCATCACGCTGACGACCTCGTTGAAACTTTTCTGATCAACCTTTTTCGCGGTGCCGGGACGACAGGCCTTGGTGGCATGCGGGAGCTTTCTATTCGCCGTATCAACGGCGCTTCGCTGACAGTTGTTCGGCCGCTCCTAGGTGTGTGGCGAAAGCAGATCGACAACTATGTGCGGAAACACGCGATTACGTTTCGGGAGGACGCGTCCAACCGGAATCTCAACCCGCTGCGTAACCGAATCCGGCATCGTGTCATGCCTTACCTGGAGAAAACGGTTGGGCGCAACATTCAATCCGCCATTTGGCGTGCGGCGACAATTGTCAGCGACGAGGAAGCCTGGATCGACAAGCTGGTCCCCTGCCCAGCCGGGACGCAATTTTCGGTTGCGCAGCTCCGCGCGCTGCCAGTTGCACTTCAACGGCGCGCAATTCTGAAATGGCTGCGAATGCAAAACGTTCCTGAGATCGGCTTCGACGTGATCGAGCGTGTCCGCTCGCTGCTTGAACCAGCCGCACCAATTGCAAAAGTTAATCTCGCCAGGGATCAGCACGCACGACGTCGAGCAGGAAAGATTTTTGTGGAATAAGCGCAGCCGGGTCTCTGTCCCGACGCGTATGTGCAACGCGCAAGCAGCACGAGATCGCTTCGAACAGGACGCGGCCAAAGCAAGCCGTTAAAATCTGTGTAATCTGTGGCTAATGCCCTCTGATATCCGCGTCCGGTTCGCCCCATCCCCCACAGGCTATTTGCACATCGGCGGAGCGCGCACGGCGCTCTTCAACTGGCTGTTTGCGCGGCATCACGGGGGGAAATTCGTTTTGCGAATCGAAGACACCGACCTGAAGCGAAATACGGAGGAAGCAATGGCCGCGATCTATAATGGCCTTGAATGGCTGGGCCTGAATTGGGATGAGGGTCCACACGCCGGTGGCGCATTCGGACCCTATTTGCAGAGTGAACGAACAGAGCTGTACGAGCGCTACCTTAAGAAGCTCGAGGATGGCGGTCACACATTCGAAGATCAGGGCGCGATCCGGTTTCGTTCGCCACGCGAACACGTCATTGTCGATGATATTGTGTGCGGCCGAATCGATTTCGACCTCAGCAATCCAGCAACCCATCCAGACATGACTATCCGCCGTCCAGATGGCTCGTGGATTTTTCATTTTGTGAATGTCGTGGACGACTTGGAGATGAAAATTTCTCATGTCATCCGGGGCGAAGATCACCTGTCAAACACGCCCAAACATATCGAGATCATTCGCGCCCTGGGCGCAAAGCCGCCGCACTATGCCCACATTCCACTGATCCTGAATCGCGATGGATCGAAGATGAGCAAACGTGACGAAGGTGCGCGAGTCGAGTACTACATCCAACGCGGCTATCTCCCAGCAGCCGTGCGCAATTATTTGTGTTTGCTAGGCTGGTCGCCGAAGGATAATCGCGAGAAGATCTACATAGAGGAAATCGTTCGAATTTTTGATCTTAAAAACATCGGGCGCAGCTCAGCCACATTCGACCCGGATAAACTCCATTGGTTGAACGGTGAATATGCACGCGAACTAAATGATTCCGAGTTTTACGATCTCGCGGTCGCGACACTTAAGTCAGGCGACGTAAAGCTTGATAATTTCCCGGAGAAATATGTTCGGGACGCCCTGCAAACCTGCAAAGGCAAGATCAACACTTTCGATGAGTTGCCTGCGTACTGCGGATTCTATTTCACAGACGATCTGAAGTACAATCCCGAAGGAGTTGCCAGGCATTTTACCGCTGACAACAAACCCAGACTAAAGGCGGTCCGCGATGCGCTAAGTGCGCTGAGCGAATTCGGCGCTACGGAGATTGAAACAACGTTGAAAAGCACCGCTGCGAATCTGGGTGTAAAAGTCGGAGCGATCGTTCATCCAACTCGGCTCGCAGTTACGGGCGCTAATGTGGGACCAAGTCTTTACCATCTTCTCGAAGTTTTCGGAAAAGAAAAGGTCATCGCACGCATCGATCGCGCGCTATCCACGTTTTAACACTCGGCAATCGATGCGATTGCCCTACACCCCATCCCGGTGCGAGCATATCCACCTGTAAGCAGGCGCTTCGTCATAGCAAGCTCGTTAGGATCGCTTCGCCGCTTTCGCCCATGTGTCCCTCAACGTCGCCGTGCGGTTCCAGACTTGTCTCGAACCGGTGGAATCCGGATCCAGCGCAAAATAACCGAGTCGCTCAAACTGATACCGCTCTTCCGGACTCGCCTCCGCAAGAGCTGGTTCGCATTTCGCGGTCACAACCTGCAGCGAATCGGAATTGATAAACGATTTAAAATCCCCGCCAGCATCGGGCTCAGGGACACAAAACAGCCGATCATACAAGCGAACTTCCGCATCGATTGCCTGCGCAGCACTAACCCAGTGTATTGTTCCTTTTATTTTGCGACCAGCCGTCGGACCGCCTGATTTGCTGTCCAGATCGACTGTGCATCGAAGCTCAGACACGTTTCCAGCCGCATCTTTCACCACTTCATCGCATTTGATGATGTAAGCGTATTTCAATCGCACTTCGCCACCGGGCCGCAGCCGAAAGTATTTCGGCGGTGGTGTTTCCATAAAATCGTCTCTCTCGATGTAAAGCTCCCGGCTGAAGGGAATCTTCCGCGTTCCGGAATTTGGATCTTCCGGATTGTTGATTGCCTGCAACTCTTCGATCTTTCCCTCTGGATAATTTGTCAGCACCAGTTTGATCGGCCGCAGCACAGCAAGGCGACGGCTGGCAGTGCGATTGAATTCATCACGAATCGTGTGCTCGAGGACGGCCATGTCGGTGATGCTTGGATACTTCGTAATGCCGATGTTGTATGCGAAGCTGCGTAAGGCGCTCGACGTGACTCCGCGCCGACGCAAGCCCGAAATAGTAAGCATCCGGGGATCGTCCCAACCGCTGACCAGCTTTTCGTTTACCAACTGGATTAGCTTCCGTTTGCTCATGACCGCATAGGTCATGTTCAGCCGCGCAAATTCGTATTGATGTGGACGCGGTTCAGGTAGTTCAAGCGCCTCCAGGATCCAGTTGTAAAGCGGGCGATGGACTTCGAATTCCAAAGTGCAAACTGAGTGGGTGATTCTCTCAATATAGTCGCTCAATGTATGCGCCCAGTCGTACATAGGATAAATGCACCACTTATCACCCGTGCGGTGATGTGAGGCGTGCCGAATACGATACAGAACCGGATCCCGCAGCCATACGTTCGGGGCGTTCACGTCAATTTTCGCTCGCAATGTGCGCGCGCCATCAGGGAATTCGCCGGACTTCATTCGCCGAAAGACATCGAGATTTTCTTCGATTGGGCGATCGCGAGAGCTACTTGGTTTTCCCATTCTACGATACGCATCCGTCTCTTCCGCAGTCATATCGCAGACATATGCTTTGCCTTTGCCTATCAAATCGATGGCGTATTCATAAAACCGGTCAAAGTAATCCGATGCATAAAAAGGGGCGCCACCGACGTGCTTGTCGGCCCAGCCGTCGATCAACCAATGCACATCGGCCATGATCGACTCGACATACTCCGCTTCCTCTTTGATGGGGTTCGTGTCGTCCATGCGGATGTTGCAAGTGCCGCCAAACTCGTGAGCAATCCCAAAGTTGAGGCAAATCGATTTCGCATGGCCGATATGCAGGTAGCCGTTTGGTTCCGGTGGAAAACGTGTGCAGATCTTCTTGTATTTGCCCGTGCGCAGGTCGTTCGCGACGATATCACGAATAAAATCCGAGGGTCTTTCAGTTTCAGACGTCATTACAATGATCAAACTTATCGGCGAAGACTCCGTTCGACAACTTTGCCGCGGCAAATCCTCACGCTAAGCTTCATTGGATGTACGTATTCGAGAACGGCGTAGGATCAGGAGACGAATGTTGGACGACATTCACAGTCGAATTGTGTGTTTGCGATCGGGCATTCATTCCATTTGGAGTTGCATGAAAAATACAGAGACGACCCAACGCTACACTCTCGCTGATCTGGAAAACTGGGCGGAGGTCGACCGGGATGTTCATCCGCCGGTTCGCCTTGGAATACTAGGCGATCCAGTTGCGCATTCGTTGTCGCCCGAAATGCAAAACGCAGCTCTGCAGGCGTGCGAGATTGATGCTCAGTACGCACGTTTTCATATCCGGCCGGCTGAACTGAGATCCGCGTTGCGCTTCTTACGCGATCTGGACTTCGTGGGTGTCAACCTGACCGTGCCGCATAAACTTGCAGGTTTTTTGCAGATCGACGAGGCGGATGAATCAGCGCGCCGGCTAGAAGCGGTGAACACAATCCGCGTGCGCGACAAGAAGCTCATAGGATCAAATACCGATGGGGAAGGCTTCCTGCGGGCGATTCGTAACGAGTTCTCGGTGGACCTTCGCGATCTTCGCGTTCTGATACTTGGCGCCGGCGGCGGCACGGGACGCGCAATTGCCTGGCAATGCGCAATTGAAAATTGTGAGCGCCTCGTGTTGGTCAATCGCACTTTCGAGAAGGCCAGCGCCCTCGCACACACGTTGCGGAGTTTTTTTGCCGACACGCGTGTGCTCGGCCCGGCCGCGCGCCTCGAAGCAATACCATGGGAGGAATCTGCAATCCGCGCGCAACTTGGCGACATCGATCTGATCGTGAATGCCACGCCCTTGGGAATGAACCTGAGCGATCACGCACCGATGCCGGGACGTTTAATCGCACCGTATCACTTGGTTTTTGATTGTGTTTATGCGCCTTCAAAAACTGCTTTAATCCGCGCCGCCGACCAGGCTGGAGCGCGCAGCGCGAACGGCTTGTCCATGTTGCTGTACCAGGGAGCGCAGTCCTTTTCCATTTGGTTTAATCGCGAACCACCGATCGATGTGATGCGAAAGGCGCTGGCTTGAAGGGTCCTGCGCCAGAGGTGAAGGTGAAATCGTTTCACACGCCGACAAGCTGGCGCCAGTGTTTGTAATTCTACTGGAAATCGCGATATTAACCGATGGTAAGTGCCGGTGTAAACTTTGGCCGTCCACAGCTGGCCGCGGTGGATCTCAAAGAAGAGTTGCTCGAACTCAAGCGCGAGCGAAATGCTGTTATTCTCGCGCACAACTACCAGGTACCGGAGTTACAAGACGTTGCCGATTTTGTCGGCGATTCGTTAGGCTTAAGTTACCAGGCTGCGAAGACGGATGCCGAGGTGATCCTGTTTTGCGGCGTCCATTTCATGGCCGAAACTGCCAAGATTATCAATCCTGCCAAACGCGTAATTCTACCGGATCTGGACGCAGGTTGTTCGCTTTCAGAATCGTGTCCGCCCGAAAAACTGGCGGAATTTCTAAAGAAGCATGCCGATAAAGATTACTATGTCATCGCTTACATCAACTGCAGCGCCGGGGTGAAAGCCCTCTCCGACGTCATTTGCACCAGTGGTAATGCCGACAAGATCGTTCGGGCCGCCCCTGCCAACAGAAACATTCTTTTTGTTCCCGACCAGAATCTCGGCGGATGGGTGATGGAGCGGACAGGACGAAAAATGGATTTATGGCAGGGCAATTGTTACGTGCACGTCGAATTCACCGCGCGCAGTATTGGTAAGATCCGTCAGCGATACCCGAATGCACCCGTTGTGGCACACCCGGAATGCACTTATGCCGTGCGTATGCTGGCCGATGAAGTTTGTTCCACGGAAAAGATGGTCAATTTTTGCCGGGAATCTCCGGCACGCGAGATCATTGTCGTTACTGAGGCAGGTCTGTTGCACCGTCTTGGTAAAGAAATTCCGGACAAGACATTCATTCCGGGTCCCACGGACAATTGCTTTTGTGGTGAATGCCGATTTATGAAAATGAACACTCTCGAAAAGGCGTACAACGCGCTGTTGAACATGGAACCGGAAATCACTTTGCCGGAACCGATCCGCAAACGCGCAGAGTTACCGATTCGGCGAATGCTCGAGCTCAGCAAGTAGCTGGCATCGCTCGCATCTTAGACCGACAGCATTCTGTATTCCCTCGCCGGCTGATGCACTACCGCCGCGCCGCGCCAGGCCGAGACTCGAGACCGAGTTGTCCTCATCTTTTCACTCGCCAAACTGGCGCCAAATTTTCAACACTTGCCGTCTATGAAAACATCTAATCAGATTCAGCAACGGCGAAGGCGCTTAACGTTAATTGTTGCCGCACTACTCACCTGCGGCTGGCTTATACCGAACATGAATGCAGTCAGTCCGGCGCCAGATGGCGGCTATCCCGGCGGCAATACAGCCGAAGGCCAAAACGCCCTCTTTAGTCTTACGAATGGTACATACAACACGGCGGTTGGGTTGTTGTCGCTCCTTAGCAACCAAGAAGGGCAATTCAACACTGCTCTGGGCGCCGGAGCCCTTCTCGCTAACCTTGCGCACCAAAACACGGCCGTTGGCGCAGGCGCCCTTTTAAGTAACACCACGGGTGTCAAGAACACAGGTGATGGAACCTTCGTACTATTTAACAACACGACGGGTAACAGTAATACCGGTAGCGGGGTGGCGGCACTCTTTAACAATAGCACCGGGTTTAACAACACAGCGATTGGCTACAATGCACTTTTGAGTAACACAACGGGCGGCGACAATACGGGCATTGGTATTACTGTGCTCTTCAGTAATACCACCGGCGAATTTAACACAGCTGTCGGTTCTCAAGCGCTTCGAGACAATGTTGCTGGCGATAGCAACACTGCCATCGGCGACTCGGCAGGCTTCAACATCACCGGCAGTGGCAACGTCTGTATCGGTGCGGGCGTCAACGGAGTCGCCGGCGAGAACAATATTACTCGTATTCGCAATATTTATGACTCCGCCGCGACGGAGCGGGCAGTTTACGTCACTTCAGACAACAGAATCGGGACCCTTTCCTCCTCGCGTCGCTACAAAGAGGAGATCGCACCGATGAATTCTGTCAGCGAAGCAATTTATTCGCTCACACCAGTGAGCTTTCGATACAAGAAAAATATCAACCCGGCGCAGCCATTGTGCTTTGGTTTGATTGCCGAGGAAGTAGCCAAAGCAAGCCCGGATCTGGTGACTCCGGATCGCGAAGGCAGGCCTGAAACAGTCCGCTACGAAGCTGTCAACGCCATGGTGCTCAATGAATTTCTCAAAGAACATCGCAAAGTACAACAGCAGGAACACACGATCTCAGAATTGAAGAATGAGATTGCAAGGCTGGCTGTAAGGGTGAAAGAGCAGGCAACGCAATTACAAAGGTTAACAAACCGGCTTGATGTGATCACACCTAAGGTCGTGGCGAATGATCATTGAGGCCGAAGGCGGCTGATTCCTCGGCGATTCCTGCTTTGAAGTTCACACGGCCAGCGATGTTTTCTGACAACGAATGACCGGAAAGTCTATCGGGCAACGAATCGACCGGCTGCAAGCCGGTGGAATTATCGATCTGCATTTCGATTTGCCGATGGATTTGTATGAGAAGCGCGATCGCAAAAACGTACTTGCCACCGAATTTCTACCGGATCTGAAAGCTGGTAGGATCAGCCTGGTGGGCGCTGCCATCTATATCGAGGACCGATACCTGCCAAACGACGGTCTGCGGGTGGCCCTTGATCAAATCGCGCGGTTGTATGCCGAGACCCAGGCCTGCCCCGAGTTCGCAGTTTGCAAGAGCTATCGCGATATCCAGAGTGTGTCCAAAAAAGAGAAAATTGGACTGCTGATTACGATGGAAGGAGCAGAGCCCCTTGGAACGGACTTAAATCTTCTGCGCGTCTTCTACGAGCTTGGTATCCGCTCGATGGGACTTACCCATGCGCGAACCAACGCGGCCGGGCACGGAGGCGTCTTCGCTTCGAAAGGCTCATCGCCGGAGGGGCTTACCGGGTTTGGACGTGATCTCGTCAAAGAGTGCGAACAATTCGGTGTAATCATCGACCTCGCCCATATTAACCCGACAGGGTTTAAAGACATTCTGTCTTTGACAACAAAGCCACCCATTGTTTCGCACACAAACGTACGGCGTTATTACGATATCGATCGCAATATCAGCGACGAGCAGATCAAAATGATTGGTGAACGGCGAGGTGTGATTGGCATTAATTCCGTTCTGATTAGCCCACTGGAAAACGAAACCACTCTCGATCGATATGTGGATCACATTGAGCACGTCGCCAATCTGATTGGCATCGATGGTGTAGGAATTGGTTTTGATTTTTTCGAGTTTATCTACAGCCGATGGCCGGAAGCGGCGAAAAAAGAGTTGGCAGAAAAACTGACCACACCTCACTTCATTCCCAGCCTGAGGAACCACTCTGTCACGCGGAACCTCACTCGAAAACTGATCGAGCGCGGCTTCACAGACCAACAGATTGAAAAAGTCCTGCGGGGAAACTGGCTCCGGATTTTCAAAAGCTGGCTGTAACTGCCAAATTTCGCGAGTAGCGACCACTCAACCTAACGATTTTTGCTTGTCATTTAGCGAGCCTTTGAACAATGTCGCGAGGTTGTGAGGGCCTCCTCCACTGCGCTCTCCTCGCGAAAGCCCTGCTTGATTATCGCTGACGACAGCACCGTCGCCAGAGAAGGACTTGCTGCAATCATCCGGCGTGAATTGGGCTATACCGTCTGTGGGTTCGCAACTGATGAACATACGACACGGGAACTGACAGAAAAATATCATCCCGATCTGCTCATCATCGAACCGTTCCTGGGCCATCACGACGGAATTTTTCTCCTCAAACAACTTGCGGCGCGTTTTCCGCGTGCACGGATTCTCGCTGTATCGAGACAACCGGAAGAAATTTATGCAGAACGCGCTCTGCGCGCGGGCGCCTCAGGGTACTGGATGAAGACCGATGCACGGGAAGAGTTGCTCTGTGCTATCAAAACCATTCTCGCGGGCGAACTTTATGTCAGTCCCCGCATCGCCTTGCGGGCCGTTCACGAGGTCGTTGACCGCCCGGCAACAAATTCAAAAACGCCCAAGCTTACCGATCGCGAATTGCACGTCTTCGCGCTCAGCGGCGCTGGATTTGGGACCAGTCGCATAGCGCGAGAACTTGGAATCAGTCCGCGAACAGTTGAGACGTATCACGAGCATATCAAGGTCAAGTTAGGTTATCCCAATGCCGATGCGCTGCGTCGAGCCGCGCGTGAGTGGTTCGAGTCGAATCACCGTAATGGTTCCCGAAGCATCTTGATCGGGGATTAACTACTGAAAATATCCGGGAAGGCCCCCGATAGACCTTCAGACGCGCGATGGGCTAGTCTCGCGACAAAATAACCGAGGATTCGATAATGAAAAGACTAACAAAGACAGGCTTAACTGTAGGAATTGTTGGCGTTGTGCTTTTATTGAAAGGAAGTTCTCCCTTTGTGACGACGGCGACAGCCCAAACTCAGGATAAGGCAAAGCAGCAAGCTAAAGAGTCAACCCGAGATGCACCGCCGGACCTCACACCGTACGTTCGGGCAATGGTCCCTCAAGAAGCGGGTCCACGCGCCATAAGGCCCTTTTTGCCCATTCCAGGCGGTTTCATTGTTGACGCGGTCGTGAGTAATACTGATCCCAATCTGACGAACACCGATACCTTTAACGATGGCGAAACGTCGATAGCAGTGAATCCCGAGAGCCCGGGCGACATCGTTATGACGGCTTTTTCAGGAAGCTGGGGGGCAAATGCTCCCGTATGGCATTCCACCGACGGCGGGAATATTTGGACCAAGCAATTTTCGGTCCCTGCCCCGCCCGGGATAGCGGCGGGCGGCTGCCCCTGTGATCAGGCCGTCGATTTTGGACGGAACGATCAAATGTCCGGCACCTTCCTTATCAGTGGAAACGGCGGCTTTGACGTCTTTAGCGGAACGACCACGGATCCGGCAAGTTCTGCGGCATGGAACTGGCTCGTCATCGCTGGTATCACCCAACTGACCAATAACCTTGTCCCATCGAGTTTCGGAAACAGCGATCAACCCTGGCTCCTGGTAAACCGGGACCCAACGACCGCGACGCAGGACAACGTGCACGCCGCCTACGACGACTTTAGTGGTGGGCCCGACATGCGGGTTGCGGTTTCTTACGGTGTCAATCCGCCTAACTTCACGGTAGATAATCAGTCGGGAACTTCCACAGGCGGCGTCAACCCCGGTCACCGGCTTGCTGTCGATCCACGCAACGGTTTCGTCTATAGTCTCTTTCAGAGGTGCGTGGGCAACTGTGGAGGCGACCCGAAGAACATCGACTTCATGCTTAACCGATCGACTGACGGTGGCGCAACTTGGACCCTGAACGGTATGGCCGGTGGAATTATCGTAGGCAACGGCGATAGCACGCAGCCCACTCCAAAGTTTGGTACTGTGAACGCTCTGCTCGGCGGGGTCGACCACGCCGCGGTAGATCCAAACAACGGCGATGTTTACTACGTTTACGGCAGTCGCGATTCTGGCACCGGCAATGATCGCCTCGCCATCCGCCGGATCCAGGACGATGGAATGGGCGGCGTGACTGTAGGACCGGAAAACTTCGTGACAGGTCAAGTAGAAGCCGCCATCCCGTCTGTGGCTGTACTTAGTAATGGAACAGTGGGTGTTTTCTATTATACGTTCGATGGTTTGTCGGGTGGAATTCCATCCTTCTCGGCACACTTGGCGCAGAGCAGCGATCAGGGCGTTACTTTCACCGATCAGGTGCTGTTGAGTTTTCTGTCCTCTGCCACGGATAACGGCAACAACCGGCAACGGGTGCTTGGTGACTACATGCAGATGAAAGCGGTGAGCAACTGCTTCTTCGGGTCCTTGACTGCAAACGGGGTGCCATTCGGTCGGCCTTTCGCCAATCACGACCCGATCTTCTTCAACGTCTGCGTCTCGCCCACCGCTGATCTGTCAGTGAGCAAAACCGCTTCGCCAGATCCTGTGACGACGGGAAATGACGTGACCTACACGATTACCGTAGCCAACAATGGACCGGATCCAGCGACATCGGTTGTTGTGACCGACAATCTTCCGCCTGAAACAACCTTTGTCTCGTGCTCTTCGACAGGGGGAGGCGTCTGTGGTGGCTCAGGAAATAATCGCACCGTGACATTCCCACTGCTTCCCTCAGGTCAGTCTCAGACCATAACCTTTGTGGCCAATGTGAACTGTTCAGTCGCCGACGGCACAGTGATAAACAACACGGCGACAGTGAGCTCTTCTACACCTGATCCGGACCCAAATAACGACTCGAGCACAGCGACTACGACGGCTTCTAACCCTCCTCCTACGATCACGAATGCAACAGCGAATCCATCGAGTCTCTGGCCGCCAAACCACCAAATGGTGCCCGTGACTGTGAGCTACGACGTCACTGACAATTGTGCATTGCCTCCTAATTCCTGCACACTGAGCGTGACCAGCAACGAACCGGTCAACGGCAAAGGGGACGGAAATACATTTCCGGATTGGATTGTCGTCGATGATCACGATGTGCTGCTTCGGTCGGAGCGATCAGGCAATGGTAACGGGCGGATTTACACAATCGCAATCACCTGCACCGACAGCGGCGGCAACTCGTCGGAAGAACCAGTCGAGGTATCCGTGCCTCACGACAGAGGTAGATGATGGACAGGGCTTTTGAAATGTAAGCCCCCTCCAAGACAGAAACATAGGCGTCGAAGTCACTGTTATACCCAGTTTCTGCACGCGGGATTCGTAAACTGCATGCAGCGGCTAATGGAGACTAGATGCAAATCAGTGTGGCCGTCCAGACGTTGCCACTACTAGTTTTGTGTCAGCGGCTGTCTAATGTGCCGGCACAGAGATCGTGTAGGTAATCAGGCTGCAGACCACGACCATCCCGATCATCGCGATGATGAATATCCCATCCGCTATCTTTTCCAAACGATGCATTCTACGCAAACCCCTGGAACGAAGTGCCCAATAGGAAAGCAAACACGAAACCAAAAATAGGAGGGCATCCCCGGCCAGAACGTCATCTGCCAGAGTGTCCGCGATTCCAAGCGTAATCACCACGCGAACCAACCCGATCACCGTCAGGCAAACGCCGACCATTGCAGACGAAACAGTGAAGATGTGGATGCAAATGTCTTTTTCGAGATGGCTGTCTACGCTGCGCTGCGGCTGTCTTTCTCCTTTCATGCGAGGCAATACTTAGACTGCTCACAAAAGCGACTGTTCAGAGATTTGCGAGCTAATGGTTTTGCTTCCTCTTGCTCGTGTTTCTGCTGTCGCTCATTCTGACGAAATGAAAGCTCAAATCGGCGATGGAAAAGGTCGGTGCCCCGGGGCACAAAAGGCGGCCACGGCCGTTTCGTGCTATTGATGCTTTGATCGAGGTCGGCGTAATAACAGCAAGAACAAGAGGGCAGGATTGAAATTTATTAACCTGACGCGCCATACCGAGATTGGTGCTAATTGCTACTATCTGGAGCTGGGTCCTCATCGCCTGGTGCTCGACTGCGGAATGCATCCCAAAAACGTGGGCGAAGAAGCGCTGCCAAATTTCAAGGCCATCGCTGATCGGGAGTTAGAGGCAATTCTGATCTCTCATGCTCATCAGGATCATATCGGCACGTTGCCGGTGCTAATGCGACGTTTCCCAAACGTGGGAATTTTCATGACGGAAGCCACTGCGGACATAGGGAACGTGCTTTTGCATAACTCAGTGAATGTGATGACGCGACAACGGGAAGACGTTGGTCGCGCGGTCGCTGGTCTGTATCCTCTTTTCACTCACAGAGAAATCGATCGCGCAGCGGAACGCTGGCGTTGGTGCCCTTTACGACAACGTATCTCCATCTCCGGCGAGCGTACGCTCAAGTTCGAGAAAGGTGGATTAACATTCGAGTTCTTCGACGCCGGACACGTGCTGGGTTCAACCGGAATTCTCATTACGGCGGAAGAGAGAACCGTCTTTTACACGGGCGACGTCAATTTGGACGACCAAACAATCATGGGAGCCGCGACTTTTCCCGAGGAAAAGGTTGATGTCCTGATCATGGAATGCACGCGAGGCGATCACGCGAAACCCGCAGGCTGGACACGCGCCATCGAAGAGCGACGTCTGGCAGAAGCGATTGCCGGCGCTTTTGAACAACGCTCGTGTGTACTCATCCCGGTGTTCGCGCTTGGAAAAACTCAAGAAATCCTGGCGATGCTTCACAAGTTCAGGCGCGAACGGCTTTTGCCCGAATTTCCAATCTACATCGGCGGTTTGAGCTCCAAGATGACTGACATCTACGATCGCCGCGCAAACATGACGCGCCGGCAATTACCACGGCTCCAATTAATGAGGGAGGCGGCGCCCTTTGTATTGAACGAAGAAACAGTGCGTGATGCGCCGTTGCGGCCGGGTCGCCTTTACCTGCTCTCCAGTGGAATGATGACGCCAAAAACGCTTTCCAATGTTCTGGCCCAGCGACTGATCGAAAATCCGCAGCATTCAATTTTTTTTGTTGGCTATGCCGATCCGGAATCGCCTGCCGGACGCCTGCGCAGTGCGAGCACAAATACAGAAGTTGTTTTGGACCCTGACAAACCAGCCCAGCGGCTTCGCTGCAACATTGAGGAATTTCAGTTCAGTGCGCATGCCACGCGTGAAGCACTGATCGGTTACGCCAAAAGATTGGGGCCCGCGAAAATTGTTCTGGTTCACGGCGATCCATCAGCGGTGGAGTGGATGCGCTCAACCTTGTCGGTGGAGCTGCCCCGGACGGAGATCTTCGTGCCGCCCCCGGGCGCCGAGCTAGAACTGTAGCCCTTATATGATCGCCGATGGTAGACTCCCGGTGTCAGTACACCGGGTCGTGGACATCTCTTGCTGCAAATGAGAATTGTCTCATGGAACATCAATTCGCTCCGCAAGCGTCAGGACCGTCTCTTTGCATGGCTGGAGGCAACAAGTCCGGACGTCGTCTGTTTGCAGGAGACCAAATGCACAGATGACCAATTTCCGGCGCTTGCTCTCAAAGCCGCCGGTTATCATGCTGCGTACCACGGCGAAAAATCGTACAACGGCGTCGCGATTCTTTCGAAAACGCCGTTACGCCATGTGCGTCCGTCTCTTTGCGACGAAGTCGTGGATCCGCAGGCACGTGTGATTGCAGCGAGCGTAGGCAGCCTCAGAATTTTCTCCGTCTACGCTCCGAACGGTCAAGCAGTCGGTTCGCCGGCCTACGAATACAAACTTCAGTGGTATCGCCGTCTGCGAAATTGCGTCGCCACGGAAATATCCGGCAACGTCATCGTCTGCGGCGATTTCAACGTGGCTCCGGACGATCGCGACGTCTACGACGCAAATCTATGGCGTGGCGCTATCATGTGTTCTGATGGCGAGCGTGCCGCGTTCCAACAATTGTGTGAAATCGGATTGCGCGACACTTTGCGAATTCACCACCCCGAAAACGACCTTTTCAGCTGGTGGGACTACCAGATGCGCGCGTTCGAGAAGAATCGAGGATTACGCATCGACGCGATTCTGGCCAATGAAATACTAGCGCAACGTTGCACGGCATCAGGAATCGACATTGAAATGCGTCAGGGGAAGGAACCTTCGGATCACGCACCAGTTTGGGCCGACTTTCAGATCGGGGGAGAACTGCTCGGTGAGCAACGGGCGTGATGCTCGGCGCCTCAACCAACTTCTTACTTCTCAGTTCCAATGTCTCACGTTCTACTAACTAGTTAGACGGTCTGATGCACTTCCACGTTTCGAAACCGCCACCCAAGCCTCTCATGATCTGGGATGGTGAATGTCATTTCTGCAAAAGGTGGATCGAGCGCTGGCGCGAAATCACGGCAACCAAAGTAGATTATGCCACGTATCAGGAGGTAGCACCGCGATTCCAGGAAATTCCAATCGAACAGTTTCAGCGCGCCGTTGCCTTTATCGAACCAGATGGCAAGGCCTTCTTTGCTGCAGAAGCGGTCTACAGGTCCCTGCGATATCGATCGTCGAGGAAATGGCTGGCTTGGAGCTACGATCATGTTCCCGGCTTCGCGTGGATCTCCGAAACGGCTTACAGATTCATCGCGCGGCATCGCAGCCTCGCATCGACGTTTACTCGAGTGTTGTGGGGCAAGGATGTACGGCCCCCGACCTATTTTTGGGCGCGTCGCTGGTTTCTGCGCATCCTGGGGCTTGTTTATCTGATCGCGTTCGTCTCGCTTTGGGTGCAGGTCGATGGACTTGTTGGCACAAATGGAATGTCGCCAGTGAGCCGGTTTCTTCCCGCTGCTCGACAGCAACTCGGGTCAGATGCCTATTCTCTTTTACCAACGCTTTGCTGGTTCAATTCGAGTAACGCTTTCCTTCATTTTCTTTGTGGAGGCGGTGCCTTCCTGTCACTGCTTTTGATTCTCGGAATTGCACCGGCGCTCCTGCTTGTAGCGCTTTTTGTCTTTTACTTGTCGCTAACAATCGCCGGACAAGTATTCCTCAGCTTTCAGTGGGACGTCCTGCTCCTGGAAACCGGCTTTTTGTCGATTTTTTTTGCTCCCTGGCGACTCTTGCCCCGTGATCTGATGTGGTGGCCGCGGGCGCGTGACGGGGCTGTCGCTGATCCCGTTTCGCGGCCTGGTTTGTTTTTACTCAAGTTCCTTCTCTTTAAGCTAATGTTGATGTCGGGTGTTGTGAAGTTAGCGAGCGGCGACGATTCCTGGGGTTGGGTAAATCACGCGTTCCACTGGAGCGCATTGACCGCACTTGATTATCATTACTGGTCGCAGCCGTTGCCAACGGTCTTCGCGTGGTGGGCGGACAAGAGCCCGGAATGGTTCAAACACTTCTCGGTCGCATTTTGTCTCGCCGTAGAGATCATCGTGCCGTTCTTTATCTGGGCGCCGCGACGGCCGCGCCTGGTGGCTGCCGGGCTCATCATTTTCCTCCAGATCGTAATTGCCCTTACCGGTAACTATTGCTTTTTCAATCTGCTCACGATCGCCTTGTGCTTATTGCTCATTGACGATCAGGCAATAGGAGTCCCGCGGCGAGAGATCGTCCCTGATCAGGGCGCGCCAAACGCCAATCCGAGTCCGGTCAACTGGTTACTTTCAACGCGATTGCGTAGATACGCTGCTTTCGCCGTTATTGTTGTGACGTTACCAATTAATGCGTGGCTGATTTTGAGCGCCTTTAGACCGCAGAGCAGACCACCAGGCTGGCTGGCGAGCGTCTATGAACAACTTGAAGCTTTTCGAATCGTAAACGGCTATGGACTCTTTCGCGTGATGACCAAGGACCGCGACGAGATTATCATCGAAGGCAGTTCGGATGGTATTGAGTGGCTGCCGTACGAATTCAAATGGAAACCAGGCGACGTAAACCGCGCGCCCGGATGGTGCGCGCCGCATCAGCCCAGGCTCGATTGGCAGATGTGGTTTGCGGCCCTGGAGTCTCCGGAGCAAAACCCTTGGCTGATCGGACTCATTGCTCGGCTGCTGGAAGGGTCGGAAGATGTGCTCCATCTGCTTGCGAATGATCCCTTTCAGGGTAAACCGCCGCAATACATCCGGGCGATGTTTTACCGATATCGCTTCACAACCGCCGAAGAACGCCGGCAAACCGGCGCGTGGTGGAAACGCCAGGAGCTTCGCGAGTATTTGCCGACGATCTCGCGGGATCAGTTGCGCCAGGAATGATCACTAAATTGCCGCGTAAGTTGAGACCCGCACCTTCGCGCGTATATTCCACGCGTGTCGAAAGAAGAACAGATTGTAACCGAAGGCACCGTAACTCAGGTATTGCCAGGTACGATGTTTCGAGTCGATCTCCCAGGCCAACGCAACGTGCTTGCACACATATCGGGCAAAATGCGAAAGCATTTCATTCGGATCGTGCCGGGGGATAAGGTTTCAGTGGAGCTTTCACCATACGACCTCACAAAAGCCCGTATTATTTTTCGCGAACAATAACGGGCCTTTCGTTCTGGGTTTTAAAACCGCAAAGGGGTTCAAGTCCGATTGCTTCGGGAGGGGGATCACGCGTTCAACTTTGGTTCCACATTTGTTTGCCGAATTTGCCAACCACGCGGATACTTCCACCGACAATCAACCGGAGAATATCAATGGCAGAAGAAAATCAACCACAACAAGGAGGGGAATCGACCGCGGGGGATGCACGCGAGAAGCTCGAGAGTAGTAAGCAACATGCGCGCAGAGCCGCGGAAGCGTTGAAATCGGCGGCAGGCGCCGTGGCTGGAGAATATCGCGATAAAGCGGAGCAAAAATGGGGAGAAGCAAGAGGCAAAGCTGAGCAAGCGTGGGGAGATGCAAGGGATCGGGTGCGCACATTCCAGGAAGACGCAGAGCAATACGTTCGGGAGAATCCGACCAAGGCCATTTTCACGGCGCTTGGCATCGGGTTTGTTCTGGGTTTGATCTTCCGGCGTTAACTCCGAAAGCCTTCGGAGATGATCAGCGAGAGCTCTCGGTCCCGCAATCCTGCCGGGCATGCCGGCTTGCTCCAAAATTTGCTCGCCCTGGCCAACGCGCTGGCGGAGTTCTTTGAAAGCCGCTTCGCCCTCCTCGCCGAAGAATCGAAAGCCGCCGCAATTCAACTACTGATCCTGGTTGGTTGCCTCGTTTTCGCGTTGCTCTTATGCGGGCTCGGTTATGTTTTTCTAATCACCGGGGCTGTTGTCGGCATAGCTCATCTCGTTGGTATTTCCTGGCCGTGGGTAGCGCTCGCGGCGGCTGCACTGCATTTTATCGTCGCACTGGTGCTGCTTCTGATCGCACGCAGTCGAATTAGCAAGCCGTTTTTCCGCGTCAGTTTAGCTGAATTAAAGAAGGATCGTGAATGGCTGAAAAATCTTCCAACAACAAGTCAATAGACGAATTGAGAGCGGAAATTGCAGGTTCGCGCGAACGCGTCGGACGCGATTTGCGAGGGCTGCAGCACGAACTGAATTTCGCCGCGAAATTCCGCAGGTCATTTCGAAAACAAACAGTTTCCTGGATCACAGCTGCCGGCGCGGTCGGTGCATTAATTGCCCTGGCGCCAATGCGAAAGAAGAAGATCTATGTTGATGCAAAAAGCAGTCGGAAGTCCCAGAACAAGCTGGCCGAAACCGGCTTCGCGCTGGCAGCCGCGAAACTGGTCGCGGGTTTAGCGCGCCCGGTGATTCTCGAATTTGTGAAAAACCGACTGACCGCATCTGCGCGAAGATCTCGCCACAAAACGTAACGCCGCCCGCCCACGAGGCGCCGGCGACAGACGTTTTATGGTTTACGCGCTCGCCTGAGTTTCGTAATTGTCTTCCGGGCTCCCATGATCGCTCACTCTCCGGAACCTCCTGTGGAATCGCAGGCGATGCGACACGTAGACGACTATCTGGAGCTGGGTCAAAAGGCTGGAGCATCAGATATTCACCTGGCGGTAAACGCGCAGCCGAGGTGGCGATTGCACGGACGATTGGAAGCGATGTGGCCCGATGCACCGCTGTTAACTGCCCAGCAAACCGCAGCTCTGGCCGAAGCGTTTGTCCCCGACGTGTACAAGAATGAACTCAACACCCGGGGCGATTCAGATTTCGCTTACGAAAACGAATTCGCTCGTTATCGCACCAGCGTAGTTCGGCAACGACTGGGCATCGAGATCGTCTTCCGCGTCATCAACAGCCACGTCCGAACCATGGACGAACTCGGTCTGCCGGAGCGTCTCAAGTTACTCACCCGTTACCAGAACGGGTTAATTTTAGCGACCGGTTCAGTTGGGACCGGCAAATCGACCACGCTTGCTGCCATGGTCGAGCAAATCAACATCGAGAGACGCGATCACATCATCACATTGGAGGACCCGATCGAGTACATTTTGACGTCGAAGAACTGTCATGTGACACAGCGGGAGATATTCACGCACAGCGAGTCTTTCGCTACCGCGCTGCGTGCTTCACTTCGAGAGGATCCCGACGTGATCATGGTTGGAGAAATGCGAGACTTAGAGACAATTTCGCTGGCCATCACTGCTGCGGAAACTGGCCACCTGGTGTTGGCCACATTGCATACAAGTAGCGCTGCGCGAACCCTTGATCGATTGCTCGATGTGTTTCCATCGCATCAGCAGGAACAAATCCGGGTGATGGTTAGTGAATCGCTGCGGGGGGTCATCAGTCACCAATTGGTTCCCCGAGCAGATGGCACCGGACGGGTGTTGGCACTCGAGATCCTCACGAACACACCTGCCGTGGCAAATGTAATTCGCGAAGCGAAAACCTACATGTTACCGGGCATTATTCAGACAGGTAAAAAACAAGGAATGCGCTTGATGGACGATACGCTCGTCGAATTATATCAGCGCGGCCTGATCAGCGCTCAGGAAGCTTACGCCCGGGCGGACCAAAAACACCTGGTTCGACAACAACTCAAAATGTAGCAGGTATGTACGGGCGGTATAGAACGACAAGTATCAACAGAGGTAACACCTCCGCTTCGGTGAGCTGTCGCCTCATGGGCCGGGTGTTAGTCGCTACATCACGTCATCCGCAGAATGGGTGATTCACACAATGGCTTACATCGACCAATTCTTAACCGTAATCGTCAAGCATGGTGGGTCGGATCTTCACTTTGCTCAGGGACAACCGCCGAAGATGCGAGTGCACGGAGACATCATGCCCATTCGCGCTGAAGCGATTTCACGTGAGGAAGCTGTGCAGATGATGAGCGAAATTTCCGGAGCCAATAACTGGGAAACGTTTGAGCAAACCGGCGACCTGGATTTCGCGTATGAAATGGATGAAGCTTCCCGTTTCCGTAGTAATTATTTCAAACAGTCCAACGGTTATGGGGCCACTTTCCGGCTGATCCCTACGAAGATCGCAACATTGGAACAACTCGGGATTCCGCTGGTGGTGAGAGACTTTGCCAATCTCAGAGGCGGTCTCGTGCTTGTAACTGGGCCCACGGGCTCCGGCAAGACCACCACACAGGCTGCGCTCATCGACTATATCAATGAGAATTTCGCTAAACACGTCATAACGATTGAGGAGCCCATTGAGTTCGTGCATCCAAACAAGAAAAGCACCATCACACAACGTGAAGTTCCAACGAACTCCAGCTCATTTGCCGCGGGATTAAAAGCGGCTTTACGCGAAGACACCGATATTGTGCTGGTGGGAGAGATGCGCGATTTGGAGACCGTTTCGCTTGCTCTAACCGCGGCCGAAACCGGTCTGCTCGTATTCGGTACGTTGCACACGAACAACGCGCGTAAAACAGTTGACCGAATGGTGGACGTCTTTCCGGCGGATCGTCAACCCCAGGCGCGCGCGATGCTCGCGAACTCCCTTCGTGGTGTTGTAGCTCAATTGCTGTTAAAAAGGGCGGATCGCCCAGGTCGAATTGCAGTGAACGAAATTCTAATCGCTAATCCGGCTGTGGCTGCAATCATTCGTGAAGGAGCAACACAAAAGCTGCAGGATGTGATTATCTCCGGCAAAGCACAAGGCATGCAATTCATGGACGACGCGATCTGGGCGCTGCTCGAAAAAGGAATTGTCTCTCCCCATGAGGCGTTCATGAAAGCCATCGACAAGGGTCGCTTCAGACCGTTTCTCTCCCCAGAGGAAGAAGCGCTCGGTAATGCGGCTGGCGGAGTTCGCGATGACGAAAAACGGTTGGCCGGCGGCCGCGCGCGGCTCGTCGCCCGATAGAGCGACGTTTCCAACTCAGATTGACCTAGAGCTTGAGGTTTGCCCTCGACAGCTTGATCCAATTTTTCGTAAATCAAGCCATGAAGATAAATCTACCTGCAATTCTCTCGGGCTTACTATCGCTCTGCTTCAGCGGCATTACACCGATGGCGCACGCGTTAACTCCACCTCCAGACGGTGGGTACCCGGGCGGCAACACGGCAGAGGGAGAAAGCGCCCTGCTTAGTCTTTCCAGCGGCACATACAACACCGCGGTCGGTTTGTATTCGCTCCTCGCTAATTCCACAGCGAACTTCAATACGGCGATTGGAGCGGGAACGCTTCTTTCCAACACTGAAGCTGAGAACACTGCCATAGGCGCTGGAGCCCTCTTCAGCAATACCACGGGAACCGGCAACACGGCTAGTGGAGCGTTCGCCCTTTTTAACAGCATCGGAGGTTCAGCAAACTTCGACGAGCCAGATGGCCTCGTGCCTGGCAGCTTTAACACGGCCAATGGTAATAGAGCGCTCTTTAGCAACACCATCGGCGCGGAAAATACAGCGAATGGCGCGTTTGCGCTGCTTAGTAATCTCGAAGGTTTCGATAACACCGCAACCGGTTCTAATGCGCTTTTCAGCAATACAACCGGCAATCAGAACACTGCCACTGGCACATTTGCGCTCTTCAATAATACCGAAGGGGAAAACAACACCGCCACCGGTTTCGGTGCATTAAGCAGCAATATCGACGCGGAGCAAAATACGGCCACTGGCGCCGGAGCACTTTCCAGCCACATGACTGGTAACGGCAATACGGCCGATGGAGCCTTGGCGCTTGCCAGCGACACCGACGGTCAAATTAACACAGCGACCGGCGCAAGCGCGCTTTTTAACAATACGACTGGAAGCTTCAACACAGCCGCCGGCGCAATCGCTCTCGCCGGCAATACGACGGGCGGCGATAACACGGCTGCAGGTGCTCAATCGCTGAGTAGCAACACCACGGGTAACGACAATACCGCTGTCGGACTGAATGCGCTTGTGAACAACACAACCGGGAACAACAATACGGCAGTAGGCCGATCCGCTGGCGGCCAGCAAACAACTGGTAGCAATAATATCTACATTGGTTTCAACATTCAGGGCAGTGCTGGCGAGAGCGACGCGTGCTACATCGGGAGCATCTTCGGTTCAACCGCTACCGCAGGAAGTACCGTTTTCATTAACGCAAGCAACAAGCTCGGAACGCTCACTTCTTCAAAGCGGTTTAAGGAAGACATCAAACCAATGCAGGAAGACAGCAAAATCCTTTATGCGCTTACACCGGTCTCGTTTCGCTACAAAAAAGAAATTGATCCGAACGGCATCTCACAGTTCGGACTCGTGGCCGAGGAAGTAGAAAAGATCAGTCCGGACCTTGTGGTTCTTGATAAGGCTGGGAAGCCCTACAGCGTGCGTTATGACCAGGTAAACGCCATGTTTCTCAACGAGTTTCTCAAAGAGCATCGCAAGCTCCAGGAACAACAAGTGACTATCGCCGAGCTGAAATCCCTCGTGATGCAACAGGAAAAGGCTTTTCAGTCCAGGCTGACGGAGCAAGCACAACAAATCGAAGCTTTGTCATCAGGACTGGCAAAAGTGAGTGCGCAAATTGAAGCGGCCAGGCCCGAACCGAAATTAGCTGCGAGCAATCCGTAAAGCCGCGTCAGCCAACGGTACCTAAAAATCCCGCGATGGTGCCGGTGACGCTTCACGAACTTTCATCGCATCAAGACTAAGATAGGTTTGCCCGTTGTTGTTCGGCGCCCCGGCTGCACCTCGGGAACAACCCAGGTGCCTCGTCATTACTCCATCGTTAAGACAGCCGTACCGTTTAACTTACCTGAACGGAACAATTCCAATGCCGTGTTCGCCTCTTCCAATGGAAAGGTCTGGGTGTGCGTTTTGACTGGAACACGCGGGGCTAATTGAAAAAATTCTTCACCATCGCGCCGGGTCAAGTTCGCTACAGAGGTGATGACGCGTTCTTCCCACAGCTCCTCATAAGGAAACGAAGGGATATCACTCATGTGAATTCCGGCACATATAACGATGCCGCCTTTTGCGACTGCACGCAGGGCTGCAGGCACAAGTGGGCCAACCGAGGCAAAGATAATTGCTGCGTCTAGTTTCTCCGGAGGCATTTCGTCGGAACCGCCTGCCCAGATTGCACCGAATTCCCTGGCCGCCTGCTGTGTTGCCCGATCACCTGGCCGCGTAAACACGAACAACTCTCGTCCTTCGAATAACGCGATCTGCGCGATTAACTGTCCGGCATTTCCGAACCCGTAAATGCCAAGCCTGTGTGCATCTCCGGCCTTTCGATAGGAGCGGTAGCCGATCAAGCCTGCACAAAGCAGCGGCGCGACCTCGATGTCGTTGTAATTATCAGGCAAATGAAAACAGAATCGAGCATCGGCGACGGTGAATTCCGCATAGCCACCATCAATGGTATAACCGGTGAAACGAGCTCGATCGCACAAATTTTCTCTGTGCGATCGGCAGTACGGGCAATCCCCATCTGTCCAGCCGAGCCAAGGAATTCCAATCCGGTCGCCTCGTTTGAATTTCGAATTTATGCCCGCTCCAATCTCCTCCACGTAGCCAACAATTTGGTGTCCGGGTATCAGTGGAAGCTTCGGATCTGGTAACTCACCATCCACAACGTGAAGATCGGTCCTGCACACGGCACAGGCCTGGATTCGTACAAGCAATTGATCTTCGGATGGGGTTGGCTTCTCTACGTCACGGAGTTTAAGCGCCTGTTGTGGCTGATCCAGTACCATCGCGCGCATGTCTAAATACTCGGCGTACCTTTTCCCTCAACACGTACCAATAGTGGGCTCGTTAAACCGCGAAACTACAATGAGAAAACATCAGTGCGCGGCGGCAGGCGCGGGGTGCATCTTTTCCCTCGCCTGAGCCTCGTGCTCGTGAAAATGTGCGCTGCGCAGGAACGGCACCCTGTCGAGCACGTGCTCCTGGAACCATTCAAGCCAGAGATAAATCACCGGCGTTACAAACAGCGTGATCATCTGGGAAAAAATCAATCCGCCCACGATCACCAGACCGAGTGGGCGGCGCGATGCAGCGTCCTGCCCAAACCCGAGCGCAATCGGGATTGCACCCATCAGCGCAGCCATCGTGGTCATCATAATGGGACGAAACCGTTCCATGCTGGCCTCGTGAATCGCCGAGCGAAGATCCCAGCCTTCATCGATTCGTTGCAACGCAAAATCGACTACCATAATTCCGTTCTTCTTCACAATGCCTAACAAAAGAAAGAGTCCGATCACGCTGTAGAGCGAAAGCACCGAATGAAATAGATACAAGGTGGCCAGCCCACCAACAACGGCAGGCACGATCGCAGGGAACAACACAGTGAAAGGATGCACATAGCTCTCGTACAAAATTCCCAGAATGACATACATGACGAAAACTGCCGCCAGCAGCAGCATTGGCAGAGAACGGAATAGTTGCCGGAATACCAGTGTTTCGCCCTGAAATTCTCCCTGGACGGTGGGGTGTTGCGGATGGATCTGTGCGAACGCATCTTCGATGTACTTCGTGGCATCGCCGATGGCGACGTTCGGCAGGAGGTTAAAATTAAACGTGACACTGGTGAACTGATTCAGGTGGTTCACTGCCTGTGGACCGATAACTTCTTTCGTTGTTGTTACAACACGCAATGGCACCAGATTCGCCATGTTACCTGTTGATGTGGCTATGGTCCCGCCTCCGGAACCGCTGGCGCTGAAATTACCACTGGTATTGCTGCGAACATAGAGATCGTCCAAGTCGTCAGGATGCGCACGTGCCCTGTCTTTAACCTCCAGGATTACCTGATACTGGTCGTCCGGTTCCTTGATTAAATAGACGTAGTTTTGCGAATAAGCATTACGCATCAGGCTCTGGATTGCCGAAGTAGAAACCCCATACGTGGCGGCGCGATCGCGATTGATATCGATCTTAAGGTTTGGCGTATCGTGATAGTAATCAGAACGGACACTGGCGAATCCCTTGAATTCCTGGAGTTTTGCCAACAGCTTGTCAGCCATGGTGTAAACGTCCTGCGGCACAATGCCGCTGATGGTATAAGCGTACTGCCCCTGGGTCTGGCTCGTGGCGCCGACGCTGATTTGCAGTACGGGACTTGGCGTTAACACGGCGGTTATTCCTGGTATTGAACCCAGAGACTTTTGGAGTCGCAAAACGATTTCATCAATAGGGGGGCGTTCACCGCGCGGCTTTAGAAAAAGAAATAAAAGCCCCTGCGATAATGCAGTCCGCGAGGAAAAACCGGCCAGGGTAAAAAATTGTCCTACAGCCGGCTCCTCCTGGAGCTTCTTATTCACTTCCACCTGATATGCTCGCATCTGCGCTGGCGATGAACCTTCCTGGGCAATGAACACTCCGCGAATAAATCCGCTATCGCCCGGCGGCAATAACGTGAACGGCAGATGAGTGAAAAAGAACCACAGACCAAGGATACAGGCCAGCACGATGGGCACGGTTAACCAGGCGCGATCCAGAAACCAGTCCAGCGCGCGACCATACATGCCGATAACACGCTGGATGAAGTTGCTGGTATGCCGTTCCATCCAGGCGCGCTTGTGCCCGGCCTTCCGTTCCCCAAGAATGCGCGCGCACATCAGCGGCGTCAGAGTCAATGACACCAAACCCGAAGCAAGAATCGCGATGATGATTGTGACGGAAAATTCGCGAAAGATACGGCCAAGAAGCCCCGGGATGAAAACCAATGGAATGAAAACGGCGGCCAGTGAAAGGGTCATCGACAGGATTGTGAATGAAATTTCACCGGCGCTATTGAATGTAGCTCTTATAATGGATTCGCCGTGCTCGGCGCGGCGCACCACGTTTTCCAAGAACACAATCGCGTCATCCACCAGGAACCCGATGGCCAGGGTCAACGCCATCAGGGTGAGATTATTGATTGAAAAATTGAGCGCGTACATCGCCGCCACCGTCAGCAGCAAGGACATCGGCAACGCCGCCGCTGGTATCAGCGTGTCCGTTGCGCGACCGAGAAACACGTAGATAACCAGCACGACCAGAACAAACGCGATGATCAGTGTCCACTTCACTTCAGCAGCCGAATTGACGATCGTCTGCGATCGATCGAACACCGGCGTGAATTTTATCGAACCGGGCAAACTCGCGCGCAGCTCGGGAAACAACGCTTTCACGGACTTCGCGACTTCTACAGCGTTTGCACCCGCCTGCCGCGACACTGCGAGCACAACCACGGATCCGGGCGGCTTAAACCCCCGCATCCAGAAGAAACGGGAGATCCTTTCGTCTTGCACACTTTGCTGCACGTCAGCGACGTCGCGCAGATAAACCGGAGAGCCATTCGGGTTACGCGCGACGATCAACTCGCGATAACCCTCGGCCTTGTCGATCTGGCCGTTGGGTTGCAAAACGAAGGTGCGGTGCTCACCATCGAACTGACCTGCCCCCGAATAGACGGTTCCTGATTTAATCCCGCTCGCCAGATCATCCATCGTCAGGCCGCGGGCTGCCAGCGCCGATGGGTCGGCCTTAACACGAATCGCGCCCTGTACGCCATAAATGTTCACCTGCGAAACGCCCGGCAAAATGTTGATCCGCTGCGCCACAGCTGTGGATGCGTATTTGTAAAGGTCCCAGTCCGTGAGCGTGTCGGACATGAGGCCTAACAAGTAGACAGACTGATCGTTGGGATTGGTTTTTTTGAATGTTGGAGGGCTGGGCAAATCGAGCGGTAACTTCCCCGTTGCGCTCTGAATTGCGGCCTGAACGTCGGTTGCAGCGTCAACGATGCTTTTGCTTAGAACGAACTGCAAAGTGAATGAGGTATTGCCCTGCGTGCTGGTGCTGGTGATGATGTCCAGTCCCGGGATTTGCAGAAATTGTTTCTCCAGCGGCGTGGCGATGTTGTTGGCCATCGTTGTGGGATCCGCGCCTGGATACGAGCAGCTGACTTGAATGACCGGGTAATCGACCGCCGGCAGGTCGTTGACGGCCAGTTTTCCATAAGTTGCCACGCCTGCGACGATCACAGACAGAGTCAGCAATACCGTCATGACGGGACGGCGAATAAACGGACCCGACAGCCCTGAACCTTCGACAGGAACGAGCTTTGCTCCCGAAACCGGCCGGTCCTCGCCGAACCCGGATCCGACGCGATGTTTATCTTTCACGTCACGTTCGCCATCGTGTTGGTCCCCATTCATACAACCTACCTCGCGGTCTTAAGCGCCGGCGATTCCTGGTCGTTAGTCTGATTGTGCGGGATGTACGGTTGCGGCTCTACGCTCGCACCGGGAGAAAGCGCAAGCTGCCCGGTCACCACAACTGTGTCACCGGGTTTGACGTTGCCTTCAATCACGGTGAGATCGCCTTCCTGTCGTTGACCGGGTTTAACAGAACGAACGTCAACGGTGTTATCTGGTTTCACCACGAACACAAACGGTCCACTTTGGCTAACCTGGACAGCCTGGGACGGAACAAGCGTCGCATTTTTAAGAATATCCAAAATGAAGCGGACATGGACAAATTCTGACGGCCAAAGCGCCCGATCTGGATTTGGGGTGACACCACGGGCTTTTACAGTTCCAGAGCCGGGCTGCACCGCGTTGTCGATAAAATAAAGATCGCCCATGCGAGCGGAGATCGAACCATCTGGCAGATACGTTTGTACTTTAACATTCGGCCCGCCTAAATATTTTCGCACCAGAGGAAGATCGTTCTCCGCTATTGTGAAATCCGTGTAAATCGGGTCGAGACCAAGGATTGTGACGAGCGGCGCAGTTGAAGGTCCAACTAAATTGCCAACATCAACGTTACGTAGACCGACACGTCCATTGATGGGCGATTTGATGTAGCACCAGTCGAGATTTACCTGGGCAGCCTCCACGGCAGCCCGGGATTTTTGCTCGTTCGCAACTGCGGTGTCGTAATCCTGCTGCGATATAACTTTTCGCGCGCGCAGATCTTGTTGCCGCTTCAGCGTCACCTGATCCAATTCAGCTTGCGCTTTCGCCTGATCGAGCACCGCTTGGAACGGGCGCGGATCAATAGTGAAAAGAAGATCGCCTTTTTTCACGTCGGCTCCGTCTTGAAAGTCGCGCGTCATGATTTGCCCAGTCACCTGCGCCTGCACCTGCACGGTTTCGTAAGCAGCGCAGGTGCCGATTTCATCAAGATAGAGAGGCACATCTTTGGCAATAGCTTTGGCCACGGTTACAGGCCGCGCCGGCACGTGCGCCGGCTTCAACGTGCCCACACCGCGTTGAAACGTTCGCCATACAACAAAAACAGCCAGGATCGCAAAAAGCAGATAGGCCCAGCGCGGAATCGACTGCCCTCTCCTTTCCCGAACTTTTGAGGGCTGCCGTGCTTTTTCAGCGACGCGACGCTCTTGCTCTTGCACAATATTCATTTTCCTACCGCCGTTTGAGATTTCGCCGGCCCACCATTTCCATTTTTTCCTTCCGCCTTCTCGCAAATCTGGGTGAGCACGCGCACGCAGGTACGCAAGTCCGCCGCCGAAACGTCTTCTAATAGTTCGCAGCGAAGTTTTTCCGCGGCTGCGTTGATTTGCGATATCACCCGTTGAGCGCGGCGCCCTAGGAAGACCATTTTACAGCGACGGTCATGCGGCGAACTCCTGCGACCAATCCAGCCCTCCTTCTCAAGGCGATGCAATAATGTCACCATTGAAGGTTGTTCAATTCCCACTCGCTCCGCGATTTCCGCTTGTGTAAGGGCATCTCCCGCCAGCGAGAGATGCAGCAATGTCCGCCACTTTGCCTGACTCAGGCCCATTGGCTTCAATCGTTCGTCCAGCTTTAGCCGCCAGGCACGAGCAGTTCCATAAAGCAACGGTCCCAATGTTTCATCATCGGACATGTGGCGCGGATAAATTAGTTAGCATACTAACGAATTCCAAACTCGCAGCGTGTCAATCTCATTCAAGGGCCAACTTCGAACAGAAGCAGCTCCCGTTTACGATAATCTTGTACCCGGGCGCGCAGATGTCCCTGTCTCACAGCGCTAGTCGCGTCCGCCTCTTTGTCGCTCCGAACAATGAAGTAGTGGGCGTCCGGCGGCACTTCCCGGACAGAACCGACATATTCCAGCGGCGGTTTTAGGTAAAAAAACACCGGCTGATACTCGGGGTCGACGGCATAAAGTGTCTCGTTTGCGGGGACAAGAGTGTTAATTTCGGCGGCGGCTTTCTTCACTTGTTGCCTGTCTTTCAGCACGACCGCCACAATGGGGTAGCCGATCCCTCCTATTACAAGTCCGATGCCGACGAAAACCGCGATGACTTTTTTCCATATCCCGTGGTCCGGGGTCCATTTTGGGCAAGGCCACTGCAACGCGTGCCCGGCACAGCTCATCGCCAGTAACCATGACGCTGGTGCGATCAGCGGCATGGTGTATCGCGGCAAGGCACCGGGTACGAGGTTTAAACCGACGAACGGTATTGCGATTCCCCAGGCCAGACCGCGCGCAAGACGTTTTTCAGCGTCGCTCTGCAACTGTGAAAACCTGACGAAAGGAAATAAGACAACCCAAGGCAAAAAATAAATCAGCGCGCGCGGAATGTTCTGAATCCAACTGACGAAGTTGAAATCGCTGCCTTGAAGCCGACCTGTGAACTGGTTTGACCATTTCGTGGCCGCCTCATGCGTCGAAGTGCTGTTCAAAAAGGGAACAGCCCAGGCCGCGAAGATTCCCAGCATGATGGCCAATCCCATGAAATGGGCAGGATGGACGAGAATTCGCCAGTCTTTCCACTGCCAAACGACGGCCAAGACGATGGCATAAAAAAATAGAAGATGGATCGGACCTTTGGCCAGGAGTCCAAACCCCAAAAAAATGCACGCTGGAATCCAAACGAGCCACGCGGATTTCCGTTGAACAAAAAAGCTCAGCCAAAAAATAATCGCCAACGCGCAGAGCGAGATATACAGGGCCTCAATTTCGATCAATCGCCCTTTCTCGATCATCCCAATATTCGTCATCCAAATGAGTGCGGCGATAACCGATGCTCCGGAACCCAGGCTGGCTCGCGCTACCGTGACGAACGCGATGGCCACGGCGAGTACGAGAGCTGCCGACGGCAGGCGTGCAGTCCATTCGTTGCGCACTCCAAAAATGCGAAAAGACCCGGCTACCGCCCAGTTCACCAGGGGCGGTTTTCGGAAATACGGATTCCCACCAACTTCGGGAACGACGTAGTTGCCGGTCTGCAGCATTCGCATTGCTGGCAGAATGCGTCGTCCTTCTTCTCCTTTGATTGCAATAGAACCGAGCGCCGGCAAATAAATTACCGCCCATGTCAAAACCACGATAAGAAGGACTGGGATGCGCGAATTCATTCGGTGCTGCATGTTCGATATTGGACGGTGAACGTCAAATCAAACGGAACGTCAGTTGACGGGGATTCCCTAAGACGGTAAACTGACCATCGAGTCCGCGCGCTGATGGGAGTGGGAACTGGAGTCCCACTCTTTTTAGTCTGCGGGCTGCATGTTTTATGAACGCAGAATTCATTGCGATGCTCGATTACCTGGAGCGGGAGCGCGGGATCAAACGCGAAATCCTTCTCGAGGCAGTCTCCAACGCGCTGCTCTCGGCCTCAAAGAAAAGCGTCAGCGCTTCACGCGAGCTGCGCATCGACATCAATCCTAAAACGGGAGAAATCCGGGCTCTGGCAAACCTCGTCGTCGTGGACGAAGTCGCCAATCCCCAGGATGAGATTGAACTGTCGAGAGCGCGCAAGATTAAGAGCGATGCAAATGTCGGCGACATCATCGAAGTGGAAGTAACTCCGAAGAACTTTGGCCGGATCGCGGCGCAGACAGCTAAACAGGCCATGATGCAGCGGATTCGCCAGGCTGAGAAAGAAATGATCTACGAGGAGTTTAAAGACCGAGCCGGTGAAATTGTCAGTGGAACGGTCCGGCGCTTCGACCGTTCAGACGTCATTCTCGATCTCGGAAAATTTGAGGCTGTCATGCCGCAGCGCGAACGAGTGGTGGTGGAAGATTACAATGTGGGGGATCGGCTCCGTGCGTACGTCGTAGCCGTGGACAATGGAATTCGCGGTCCCGAGATCATCGTCTCCCGCAGCCATCCAAATTTTGTGCGTCGACTGTTCGAATTGGAGGTAAGCGAGATCGCCGATGGCACCGTGGAGATTCGCGGCATCGCGCGTGAGGCCGGTTATCGCACCAAGATCGCCGTTTGGAGCGCCAATGAAAAAGTGGATCCGGTGGGCGCATGCGTTGGCATGCGCGGCTCGCGCGTCAAAAACATCGTACGCGAATTGAACAACGAGAAGGTCGATATCATTCGTTGGAGCTCCGATCCGAAGGAATACATTTTGGAGGCGCTCAAACCAGCCAAAGTTAAGAATCTCGCTTTCGATACGGAGAAGAAAAGCGTTCAGATTTCTGTTGATGAAGATCAGCTGTCTCTCGCAATTGGAAAGAAAGGACAGAATGCGCGGTTGACTTCGCGTTTGACTGGCTGGGAAATCAATATTGGCAAGGACACATCAGCGACAACTGTGGTGGAACAAAAGGTGGCGCAAGCAGCACAAACATTAGCAGGCGCATTGCCTGTAACTGAAGAACAGGCACTGGCTTTGGTAAAATCTGGTTTTACGAACCTTGAGGGATTGCGCGATGCGGATGTGCAGGATTTAGTGGATATTCTCGCGGTCGACGAGACGAAGGCTCGCGAGATTTACGAGGCCGTCCATCGGCAAGAACTCGTACAATAACCTGGCTCTGGTTTAGGGAAGCTCGAGCCATGAGCAAAATTTTAGACGAACAACAATGGCAACGAAGACGAGCAGCAAAACTGCAACGCGCAAACCGGCCGCGCGCGGGACGGCTGCTGCTCGCAAGCCCGCAATCTCGGCCAAGACAAAACTTCCAAAACAAAAAATAAAGGAAGAGGCCGAGCAGGCCGGCAAGCCCGCAACGCCTGCGAAATCGGCGCCGGAGACTCCCCGGCCGCGGATCCGCGAAGCAGAAAGCGTTTCCCTGATCGATCGAAAAAAACCGGGCAAAAAGACTGAAGACGGCGAAGCGAAACCAAAGCGGGCCGTTTTACCGCCGATTTCAAGAATCCGAGCATCGCTGGAAACACCGCCAGTTTCGCCAAAACCGGCGGCACCGCTAAAGAGCGCAGCAGCAGAACCCGCCCCAATCGAGGTCACCACCACTGTTGCCGAGGAAAAGGCCGCCCCCGAGGCAGCGGCAGAGCCCCCCACTGGGGAGGAAACAACTTCCCAGAAGGTCATTCTCATCAAGCCGCCGATTATCGTTAAGCACCTGGCGACTGAACTGAGTTTGAAACCGCATCAACTGATCGCGGAGCTCATGGGTTACAACATCTTCGCCAATATTAATCAAACGATCGAACCGGACATCGCTTCGAAGATCGCCGAAAGCCATGGCTTTGTTCTGGAAAAGGAGCGCCGCGAAAAAGGAGCAGGCGTTCACAAGGTGGAACAAGTGGTTGTCGCGCCCCCGCCGCCAGTCATCGAGAAGAAGGAGGAACTCAAGCCGCGGGCACCCATCATAACGTTCATGGGACATGTCGATCATGGGAAGACCACGTTAATGGACGCGATCCGCAAAACACGAGTTGCGGCGGGCGAAGCCGGCGGCATTACACAACATATTGGCGCGTACAGCGTCAGTCACAACGGAGCCACGCTCACGTTTATCGACACACCGGGCCACGCCGCCTTTACGGCAATGCGAGCGCGAGGAGCCAACGTTACCGACATCGTGGTTCTCGTCGTCGCCGCCGATGATGGCCTCATGCCGCAAACAATCGAAGCGATCAATCACGCCAAAGCCGCGGCGCACGTGAAGATCATGGTCGCAATCAACAAGATTGATCTTCCTTCGGCAAACATCGACAGAGTAAAGAAGCAACTCCAGGAGCAGGGTCTGACACCGGAAGATTGGGGAGGCGAAACGATCGTCTGTCCTGTTTCGGCCACGAAAGGAACTGGAATCGATCACCTTCTTGAAATGATCGCGCTGCAGGCCGAAGTCATGGAATTAAAAGCGTCGCCCACTGCGACCCCGCGAGGAACGGTGATCGAAGCGCAGGTTGAAGCGGGACGCGGTCCGACTGCAACTGTTATTGTGCAGATGGGAACGCTGAGAATTGGCGATCCGTTTATCTGCGGAGATTACAGTGGGAAGGTAAAATCGCTGCTGGATGACCGCGGAAAACCGGTCAAGGAAGCTGCTCCCTCCATGCCGGTGAAGGTACTGGGGTTCACAGGATTGCCCAATGCCGGCGACGAGCTTCTTGTCATGGATTCCGAACGCTCGGCGAAAACATTGAGCGAAGAGCGTTTGCTCGCCAAACGTACTGACAAACTGACCGTCCCGAAGCGAGCGACTCTGGAAAGTCTACTTGAGGCCGCCGGAGGAACCAAGGTCCTGCGGATCGTGCTGAAGTGCGATGCCCAAGGTTCGCTAGAAGCGCTGGTTGGCTCATTGAAGCAGATCGAAAGCAAAAAGGTTAACCTGGAACTCATTCACTCTGCGGTCGGTCCGATTTCCGAATCGGACATCCTGCTGGCAAGCGCCTCGAACGCCGTAGTCGTTGGTTTCAATGTGAAGGTGGAAAACATGGCTGTTTCCGCCGCAAAGAACGAGGGAGTCCAAATCAAACTGTACAGCATCATCTATGAGCTGTTGGATCAGATCAAAGAAGCAATGGCCGGTTTGTTGGAGCCCGAACATCGAGAAACTGTCATCGGGCATGCCGAAGTGAAGCAGGTTTTCGAGCTGAGCAAAGGCATCGTCGCCGGTTGTCTCGTGACCAATGGCCGCATCGCTCGCTCGGCCCGGGCTCGCGTGCTTCGTAAACGGCAACCGGTGTATGACGGTGGTATTTCAACGCTCCGGCGCTTCCAGGACGACGTGAAGGAAGTGCGTTCCGGTCTTGAATGTGGAATAAAGCTTGGTGACTTCAACGAATATCAAGTCGGCGACGTGATCGAATGTTATCAACTTGAAGCGATCGCACAAAAATTGTGATTGGTTGAAAAGATCTCTGTTGTAACCGTTTGGGGTTTTCCACGCTTTAGGACTTTTTCGCTAATGAAACATCGAATGCTACGTGTCAACGAAGTGGTGAAGCGGGAGCTCAGCGGAATCATTGCCCGCGAGTTGAGTTTCGAAGGTTCTCTGGTCAGCATTAACCACGTAAACGTAGCAACCGATTTGAAGAACGCGCACGTTTTTGTGAGCGTGCTGGGATCCGAATCCGGTGAAAGCGTGATCGGTAAGCTTTCTGCTCACCGGTCCGTGTTACAAACGGAGCTCGCTCGTCATGTCACGATGAAATATACACCGCACCTTATTTTTCATCTTGATAACTCCATCGAGCGCGGGACGCGGGTCATCGAAATCATGCAGCAGATAGAAGCATCTCAAGGCGAGGATAAGTGAAGAGTGTGGCCACGGCCTCAATGGCCTTCTATCCTGGCAAGCGGTCCGTTCTCTCCACTATCTTTTCGCGTTGTACGAAAAGCTTCCATCGGGCCAAACAAAATGCATCAAGATGAGCGACTCTAAATTCCAGGAAATTGGCCGGATTCTACGGGAACACCAGCGCTTCGCCATTCTGGGCCACGTACGCCCTGACGGCGATGCCCTTGGGAGCCAGCTCGCGTTGGCGCTATCTCTTCAAGCACTGGGAAAGGAAGTTCGTGTCTGGAATGAAGATGGTATGCTGGAGAAGTACTCCTTCCTTCCGCGGGCCGAGTTGCTCACCAAACCGCCTGCGGCTGCTGAGGATTTTGATGTAGCAATTGCGCTCGATACAGCCATTCAAAACCGTCTCGGTACCGCTCTCCCAGCAGTTCGGTCGGCCAAGATCTGGATCAACATCGATCACCATTTGAGCAATCCGGGTTACGGCGACGTCGCATACATTGATTCCTCTGCACCGGCTACGGCTGAAATCATCTTTCGGCTGATCAAGAGCGAAAATTTGCCGTTCGATCGGGAGATCGCCGAAAATCTTTATGCCGCGATCTCGACGGATACTGGCTCGTTCCAATATCCAAAAACGAGCGCTCACACATTCGAAATTGCCGCAGAACTCATTCGCACGGGCATCGATGTAGGACGGCTGAGTCAATTACTCTATGAAGATTACCCGCGGCGGCGGCTGGAACTTCTGCGGGAACTCCTTCGAGTGATGCGTTTCCAGCACAACGGCAGCGTTGCCAGCTTCGGTCTTTCATTGAAAGCAGCCAGTGAACTTGGCGTTCTTCCCGAAGACAACGAGGGACTGATCGATCATCTTCGAGCGGTGCATGGTGTTATCGTTGCCGTTTTCTTTGAAGAACTCTCCGATGGCAAGGTGCGTGTGAGCATGCGATCCAAGACCGAACTCGTCGATGTGTGTGCGATTTGCCAGAAATTCGGTGGCGGCGGCCACGCGCTTGCAGCTGGTGCGCGCGTTCGTGGAACGCTCCGAGAAGTAGAGGAAAAGGTTTTAGCCGAGGTTTGCGCCAGGATTCAGTCGCTCGGAACCAACACCGTACTGAAATGATTTAGCGTTCCGAAGGCTTCTGGGTTTTACCTCCGCGAACTTTAACTGGTACCATGTCCATTCCTTCTGGTCCTGACGGCGTCCTGCTCGTTGACAAGGCCGAAGGAATGACCTCGCACGACGTGGTCGCGTTGGTCCGGCGAAAACTTCAGGTCCGGAAAGTAGGCCATTGCGGTACGCTTGATCCCATAGCGACCGGCTTGCTCTTGATAACCATTGGCCGAGGCACAAAGGTCCAGGATTTATTGATGAGCGAAGATAAAGAGTACGTGGGCGCATTCGTCCTTGGAGTCACGACCGATACCCAGGACCGACAGGGCGAGGTAATCCAACAACGGCCAGTTCCAGCGCTGAACGAGACTGAAATTCGGGCCGCATTCGAAAAATTTCGGGGCGATTTCTATCAAATGCCGCCCATGGTTTCCGCGAAAAAACATGGCGGCGTTCCGCTGTACAAGCTGGCGCGCCAGGGAAAGGTTGTAGAGCGTGAGCCGCGCCTTGTGCACGTTTACCGCTACACAATCGATCGAATTCAGCTGCCCGAAATCGAGTTTAGTGTGCTATGCAGCAAGGGTTTTTACGTTCGTACTTACGCTCATGACATTGGGGAGACCTTGGGTTGTGGCGCGCATCTAAAGTCGTTGCGACGAACGAAATCCGGGCGATTCGATGTGGCTAATGCAATAAGTGTGGATCAAATTAAAGATCTGCCCCGCCAGGAGATTTTGAACAGGCTCTTAAGTCTGCCAGACGTGTCACGCATGCGAGGCGCGTGAAGAATCTGCCGATGGAAATCCTTCGATCGATCTCGGAGTTATCAAAACTCGGGGGTCCGATTTTCCTGGCAATTGGCGTCTTCGATGGTGTGCATCGCGGCCACCAGGCTGTTATTTCTACATCTGCTCAGCACGCCAAAGCCGAGAGCGGCATCCCGGTAGTCGTCACGTTTGATCCGCATCCCATGAAAGTGCTCCGCCCGAGCCATGCACCGCACCTGCTGACTGCCACGGAACACAAGATCGGATTGATCCGCGACCTCGGAGTGCGTCATCTTCTTATCCTCAAGTTCGACAAAGCATTCGCGTCAACGGCGCCGGAAGATTTCGTTCATCAACTGGTGATGCACGCAAAGCCGCTGCGCGAAATCTGTGTTGGACACGAATGGTCGTTCGGAAAAGGCCGGCGCGGAAATCTTGAACTTCTCAGAAAATTGGGGGCGCAGTTTAACTTTCACGTGGTTGGAATTCCCGCCGTTACACTCCCGGACGGCAAAGCGATAAGCAGCACAGCGATCCGTCACGCTATTGAAGCGGGCGATCTGGGAAAAGCGGCTGAGATGCTGGGCCACGATTACACGATACTTGGCACCGTAGTACCGGGTGAACGCCTGGGAAAAAAGATCGGCTTCCCCACTGCGAATCTGAGCGCCCACAGTGAACAATTTCCTCCAAACGGCGTCTATTTCGCGCAGGCTGCGGTAGATGGAACGAGCTATCCCGGGTTGGTAAATCTCGGGTATCGCCCGACGGTGCACAGCGACAAATCCGAGCGCGTACTCGAAATTCATCTCCTCGATTTTG
>DASREH010000034.1:0-6098 GCA_035652195.1 Candidatus Udaeobacter sp.
GTCGGAATTTGGATGGTACGGCAACATGCTTCACGACCGTTTTTATAGCGCATGGATTCAGCCGACAGCGAATGTCCCTTCCGGGACGAAGATTTCGACTTTGGTCAGAGTGCGCATTGAGAAAGACGGCCGCGTTTCCAAGTTCGAAATCGTCAGGCCGTCCGGAAATGTCGTGGTGAATGAATCGGTCAGAGTGGTCGCGAAGCAAGTGACACAGGTTGACCCGCCGCCCACCGGCCTGGTTCAGGGCGATCACTACGACGTAAAAATCAATTTCGAATTAAACACGAACCAGAAAACAGCGAAATAACAGTGCTGGATGCATGCATACGCCGCCGGCTTCGTCTTTGCAGTTCAGCTCGGGTTTCTAGCAAATTTCTCTTCGATCAAACGACGTAGATGCTCGCATATAGTCGGATGATCGAGGCGTTGAACGACTTCGTCCAAAAAGCCTGTGACAATGAGACGCTGGGCTACGGGCACTGGAATGCCGCGCGTGCGAAGATAGAAAAGTTCGTCTTCGTCAATTTGGCCGGACGTTGCACCGTGGGTGCAACGCACGTTGTCGGCGAGAATTTCCAAACCAGGCATGGAGTTAGCCTCTGCCTCGTCACTCAACAGGAGGTTGCGCACCTTCTGGTACGCATCCGTGAAATGAGCATGGGGTTCTACCCGAATAAGTCCGCCGAAAATAGTGCGGGCACGATCGTTGAGAGCGTTTTTGTACAGGAGATCGCTTGCCGTGTGTGGCGAGAGATGGTCTTGCAATGTGCGGGCGTCGAATTCCTGTTCATGATTAGCCACCGCGACGGCCAGCAGATCGCTGCGGGCCCCTTCGCCCACGAGGCGGCTTAGACTTTCGAAGCGCGAATAGCGCGACCCGAGGTTTAGATTCAAACTCAACGCTGCAGCATCATGATCCACAGTCGTGGAGTTCATCTGCAACGCGACAACATTCTCTCCCCAATTTTGTGTACACACGTATTTCACCCCGGCACCAGGTCCAGCGACAAGATCGTTCACGCCACATGCGAAGCCTGGCGCCTGTGCGTTCACCGAGCGGAAATGTTCTATCACGGTCACCTTTGCCAGCTCATCGGTGACGAGAAGTAAATGCGGAAAGACAGAAGCATTGTCTCCATTTAGCCAATGAAAAATTTCGATCGGCAAATCAATCTCGACGCCTCGTGGCACATAAAGAAATGTCCCTGAAGAAACTAATGCCTGGTGAAGAGCCGCGAACTTGGCAGATCCAAGCTTTGCTGGTTGCGACATGAAATGTTTTCGGAACAATTCTGTATGCTCGATCATTGCTCGCTCGAGCGACTGAAAAATCACGCCCCGCTTCTTCAGCTGATCTGAAATCACATCCCGCTCGATGAGTTGGTCTCCCGCGAAAATCAGTCGAGCGGCTACCTCTTCGAGTCCGCGCGATTGCTCCAGAATAATTGAGCGCTCCGCCTCGCTCAGGGTACCGCCGCGCCGAAACGGCGTTAAGTCCAGAAGAGCAACGTTCGCGAATCGCCAGGCCTGATCCTTGCGTGTTGGTTTCGGCAAAGACTCGAATTGTTTCCATGCAGCGCGCTGTTGATCGCGAAACCAATCGGGAAATTCACGCGTCCCATTCGCCTCCGAAAGAATCGGCGCCTGTTTCTCGATTGTCGCTGTTCCAGCTTTTGTCATTCTCAAAAGAGACTCCGAGGTCGCGCTCCTTCTGCCATGGCACAGTCGCGCCCAGGCGGAGATCTCGATTATCCGACCGAGCCTTCCATCTCCAGTTCGATGAGGCGCTTGAGCTCCACACTGTATTCCATCGGGAACTGGCGCACGAGATCGTTAACGAAACCGTTAACGCTCAAACTCATTGCCTGAGCTTCGGTAAGGCCTCGCTGTTGCATGTAGAAAATCTGCTCCGCGCTAACCTGACTAACGCTTGCTTCATGCTGAACCGCGTTGCCCGTGCCTCGAACGGTGATCGCCGGGTAAGTGTCCGTGCGGGACGTCGCATTAATAAGTAATGCGTCGCATTCGGTGTTGTTCTTGCAATTTTTCAGGTGTTTCGGCACGTGAACCAGGCCGCGGTACGTGGCGCGACCTTTTCCGATCGAGATGGATTTGGAAATGATGTTGCTGGTTGTCTCGTCTGCGGCGTGAATCATTTTGGCTCCAGTGTCCTGGTGTTGGCCATCGTTTGCGAGCGCAATGGAAAGAACTTCCCCGCGCGCCCGGCGTCCCTTCATGATCACGCCGGGATATTTCATGGTAAGACGGGAACCAATATTGCAGTCGATCCATTTCACCTCTGCGTTTTCCTGAGCGAGACCGCGCTTGGTCACAAGGTTAAAGACATTCGAGGCCCAGTTTTGAACCGTGATGTACTGGATCTTTGCTCCTTTCAGCGCGACCAATTCAACCACTGCGCTGTGCAGTGTCGGAGTGTTGAATTTCGGGGCCGTGCACCCCTCCATATAAGTCACTTCCGAGCCTTCATCGGCGATGATGAGGGTGCGTTCGAACTGACCGAAATTTTCGGCATTAATTCGAAAGTACGCCTGCAGTGGGTGTTTCACCTTCACACCTGGCGGGACATAGATGAACGAACCGCCACTGAACACAGCAGAATTCAGAGCGCTGAATTTGTTGTCGGCTATCGGGATGACTTTGCCGAACCATTTTCGGAAAATCTCGGGGTGATTTTTAAGGCCCTCTCTTGATCCGACAAAGACGACACCCTGCTCCCCCACGGCTTTTTTGATGTTCGAATAGACTGCCTCGCTGTCGAACTGAGCCTCCACGCCCGCGAGGAATTTTCGTTCCTGCTCCGGAATACCCAATCGCTCAAACGTACGCTTGATGTCGTCTGGAACCTCCTCCCAACTTCGTTTCGGTTCAGTGCCAGGTGAGAGGTAGTAGCGAATTTTGTCAAAGTCGATCGCTTCAAGCTCTTTGCTGGCCCAATGCGTAGGGAGCGGTTTTTCGAGGAATGTTTTAAGGCCGCGCAAGCGAAACTCACGGACCCAGTCCGGATCCTCCTTGACGTCCGCGATGTAGTGGATCGTTCGCTCGCTCAGTCCGACCCCCGCGTCCCGCACGTGGGCTTCCGGATAATAGAAATCGCCCTTTCCTCGGTCGATATCGATCGCTGTTGTTTCGGTTTTCATGGTTTACCTCGTGTATACTGGTTCAGCCGCCGCGTCCCGTGCCCAATCGTAGCCTCGTTCTTCCAATTCAAGAGCCAGCTCTTTCCGCCCGCTCCTGACGATCCGCCCTGCTACCATCACGTGGACGTAATCTGGAACAATGTAGTTCAGGAGACGCTGATAGTGCGTAATTAACAGTACGCCCAGATTCGGTCCGCGCAATGAATTAACCCCGTGCGCCACCGTCTTCAGCGCGTCGATGTCCAATCCGCTATCCGTTTCGTCGAGTACCGCATACTGCGGTTCAAGCATCGCCATTTGAAGAATCTCTGTTCGCTTCTTTTCGCCGCCTGAAAACCCCTCGTTTACCGCGCGTGAGGTAAATGAGCGGTCCATCCCGAGAAGCTCCATCTTTTCATAAAGCCTGGCGTAGTAGTCGGTTGCCTCGAGTTCTTCACCTTCGGGCAGGCGCGATTGCAATGCCGCGCGTAGGAAGTTGGCAATGGTCACACCTGGGATTTCGCTCGGATACTGAAAGGCCAGGAAAAGACCGCGCCGCGCTCGTTCGTCCGGTTCCAATTTGAGAATATCCTCACCATCCATCAGGATTTTACCGGAAGTGACGTGATAGTCCGGGTGACCCGCTAAAACCTTCGCCAGAGTACTTTTTCCGGAGCCGTTCGGGCCCATGAGCGCATGCACTTCGCCGCGCGGGATGCGAAGAGTCAAGCCGCGAACAATCTCTCGATCGCCGACATCAATATGTAAGTTCTCTATGCTTAATTCCTTCATAAAGGGGAATGGTAAGTATACCCGAATTTAGGGCATTTGCGAGTAGCTGAAACAGATGCGACCAAGACCAGATATCGGAAGCTTCTGCCTGGCTACCCCGCTTGGATTCGAACCAAGAATAACGAGCCGAAGGAAGATACCCTTGGTTAAACACGATCATTCTTAGGTAAATGTTGACGAAATTGGTGACACTGGGGACACTCGGTGACACTATGGCATCGATTTACAAACGTGACCGTTCTCCATACTGGTGGATAAAGTTTCGCGATTCCGGCGGAAAAATTAGATACGAGTCCACAGGCTACCGCATTGGCATCGGCGCAGAAACTGCCTTTGCGCGTCAACTTAAAGCGAAGCGAACTCAGGAGGAGGCCGATACAGCCCGCGTCTCCAACGCGGAGTACTTTGATCGGTGGGTTCTCGGGTTTCTGGAAACTCGCTACGCCCTAAAGCCAAACACTCTTACAAAATACCGCCAAGCTTGGAACGCAATAACCACGTTTCTTGAGTCCAAGGATGTGCGGCGGCCACGACAATTGAAACGAGAGCATGTCATCGAGTATCTCAAGTGGCGCCAACATCCGCCCAAAAACTCTGGATTTCGCCCGGCCTGCCTGAACAGCGCACTGCTCGATATTCGCATCTGGCGCATCATTTTTTTCGAAGCGATCGCCAGGGGATTCGCGTCCGTAAATCCGTGCTCCAAACTCGGGATAACCCCCAATCGTCCGAAAGAAAAAGAGGAAATCACGCCAAGAGAAGAAGCGTTGATCCGGAAAAAGTTGAAAACTCAATCTGAATGGATGAGGACTGCCTTTGAAATCGCCATTCGCCAGGGCTGCCGCTTTAGCGAGACGTGCCTTCCGCTGACAGACGTCGACACCAGAACAAATGAGATCACGTTCACGATTAAAGGCGGGCGCCGTCACACGACCGCGCTTGTCCCGGCCCTGCGTCCTCTCTTCGTAAAGATGAAAAAGGAAGGCCGACGGATGACGTATGACATGCCAGCGCAAAGAGCGCGCAATTGGCACCGTTTTTTTCGCCGCATAGGTCTGCCCCATCTTTCGTTCCATTGCACACGCGTAACGGTCATAACTCGCCTCGCACGCGCCGGCGTCCCTGAGCAGCAGGCAATGCGATTCATCGGCCATTCCACTCTCGAGGTTCATCGGATTTACCAAAAACTGAAACCTGGGGATCTTTCGCAGTGCACGGCTGTTTTAAGTCGATCTCCTGCCGCCTAGCTAGAATGGCGCTCGTTTTAAAGTCAGGATGCGTGCTGAGAAATTGCCGCACCCATCGAATCGTCGTTTTGCGGCCGCAGAATCGACATCCCGCTTTTTTCATCATCCCAATCGACCATGCACAATAACCGATTTGCTGCGCCAAATGCTTAGGAAAGGCTAGCGTGTCCAATCGTATCCCGATTCTCTCCCCATCCATACTTCCCCATAGAAGCCGAATTACATACTTTCGTCAATAGTTTTTTTGGGGCGACCAATTGGCCTCCTTCGGCCTTGGAACTTTTCAATGTCAGAGCATGCAATAAAATTCTTCCCGAAGAAGTCGTGTTCACGCAGCCTTCCGCCCGCTACCAAATCGTTGATCCTCTGCTTACTCAGTCCAAGAATCCGCGCCGCTTGCGCTTGAGGCACCAAACCGCCCACGTGCTTTGCGACCATTTGAAACCGAGCAAACTCTTCGCGGATGTTCCCTGGAGTGCGGTTCAGCTCGTACACGTGTCCAAGCTTAGGCGTCTTCGGGTAATCTGGATTTCCTTTGCGCACTTCTTCCCATCGCCATCCATCCATCACCGTATCTCCATTGCAGCCCTCATATGGACACATCTGCAATCCGTCGATCTCTCGGTATTCCCCCCACCGATAAGCGCGGTAGCAATGCAAACACCACAGAAACTCGCACGGCGCCTCATCTTGAAATATGCGCTCGCGGTCCATCGCCTTTTCTTGCTTCGCCGCGCGGAGAGACTTGAATTTGTCTTTCCGCTTTTTCATCCACACTACTAGTATTGAAAATCCGGACGTTCGTCAATACTTTTCGAACACCTTTGGCATTGCCCCAAAGGTGTTGCCAAAACTCTAGGGGGAACAGAGCTGCGCGACACCCTCGCCGGAGCGAACGGGTTGACACCAGTTAGCACGC
>DASREH010000035.1:0-3251 GCA_035652195.1 Candidatus Udaeobacter sp.
GATGCAGCCGGCGAGATCGTATTCCCCTTTCCGGTACAATCCCGGCATTTGAGCTGTCTCGCCTCCAATCAAGGCACAGCCTGCCGATCGACAGGAATGGGAAAAACCGCGGAGCAGTTGTTTGAACACGCGGGGTTCGAGTTTCCCGCACCCGATATAATCCAGAAAGAAAAGAGGACGCGCGCCCACAACGGCAATGTCGTTGACGCAATGGTTAACTAAATCGGCCCCAACGGTGTCATGTTTATCCATCGCAAACGCGATTCTTAATTTCGTTCCTACGCCATCAATGCTCGCCACGAGAACTGGTTCGTGCATTCCCGGGAAGTTTGCCCGGAACAAGCCTCCGAAGCCACCGATCTTGCCCAACACACGAGGGCCATGCGTCTGCCCAACGAGTGACTGAATGCCGCGTTTCAACCGGTTGCCCAGGTCAACATCAACTCCCGCGCGGGCGTAAGCTTTTTGCTTCTTCATCATTTCAGCGAGATCGAGAGATCTCTTTTTGTAACTCAACAGCAAGAGATTTCTCGGTTCGCTGCGACAACTGCTATTTAAGGTCCGCGAAGAGCGTCGGATGCCCTTGCTGATCCGCGAGCGCGTTGGCGCGCTGCTCGCGTTTTTCCATGATGAACTTGTCGAGCGCGGGATCGACGGGGAGGGGATAATCGCCATTGAAACAGGCGAGGCAAAAGCTATTCATCGGTTTTCCGGTTGCTCGTATCATGCCTTCCACATCCAGATAACCGAGGCTGTCGACGCCCAGGTATTTGCAGATGTCGTCCATTGACATCTGGTTCGCGATCAACTTTTCCGGATCCGGGAAGTCGATGCCGTAGTGACAGGCAAATCGATGCGGCGGACAGCTCACGCGCATATGCACTTGTTTTGCTCCAGCTTCGCGCAGGCTCACCACACGCGCTCGTGCCGTAGTCCCGCGCACAATAGAGTCATCCACGACTACGACCCGTTTACCGGCAACCATTTCTTTGATCAGATTCAGCTTTACCCGCACATCGAAATCGCGGATGAGCTGGCTGGGCTGCAAGAACGTTCGGCCGATGTAGTGATTGCGAACGTAGGCGTGCGAGTAAGGAATGTTTAGTTCCTGCGCGAAACCGAGAGCGGCGTAGTTTCCCGAATCGGGCACCGGTACAACGATGTCTGCATCTACTGGGAATTTTCTGGCAAGCTCGCGTCCCATTTCCATGCGCACTTTGCCGACGTTTACACCGCCCATCATACTGTCGGGGCGCGCGAAATAGACGTATTCAAACATGCAAAATGCCGGCCGCGCATCCGGGAACGGCCGTTCGGAACGCAATCCGTTTTCATCGATGATCAAAACTTCGCCCGGCTCAACTTCCCGGATGAATTCTGCATGAATGAGATCAAACGCACAGGTCTCAGACGCCAGAATATAAGCGCCATCGAGTTTCCCCAGGGAGAGTGGACGCCAGCCAAATGGATCGCGCACTCCGATCAGTTCGCGTTCACTCATGATAATGAGCGAGAACGCACCTTGAATCCGCCGCAACGCGGCAAGGACGTTTCCGCCATTGTCCGAAGGTTGGGCCAGGAGATGTAAAATGATTTCGCTATCGGCCGTGGTTTGGAAAATCGAACCTTTGCGCTCCAGTTCGTCGCGCAGAAGATCGGCGTTGATCAAATTACCGTTATGCGCAATTGCCATTTGACCGCGAACGCAGTCGACCACGAAGGGTTGCGCATTCTTGATGGTGCTTGTTCCAGTGGTGGAATAACGCGTGTGCCCGATAGCGCGCGTTCCTTTCAGCCTGGCCAGCTCGTCCTGGCCGAATACCTGCGACACAAGACCCATGTCTTTGTGCTGGAGAAAAGTCGTACCCGGTCCGTTGCTTGTAACAATTCCAGCGCTTTCCTGGCCGCGATGTTGGAGCGCGAACAGTCCATAATAAGTCAGGACCGCTGCGTTCGGATGGCCGAACACGCCGAACAGCCCGCATTCATGTTGCGGGTACGGATTGTTCTCGGCCTGGGTAATGGCGACCTTGTCTGGAGAGATCACACTCAACAATTCACCAAATTACGCGCGGTTCAACGAATCGATTTGAGCAACGACAAGGAACGATCGCACTTTCTGGCAGAGTCTTCAAAAAGGGTGCCGATACCGCTGTTCATAAACTCGGGATTCCTTCAGCAGCCGAATCGCTTTCGACAGCGCGCCGGATCGCATTCCACCAATCATCGTAAAGATCGCGAATTGGCCAGGAAAACTCATCGCCGTGAACCCGGATGCGAAGCTGTTCGCCTCCGACCCTGCCAAGCTCAAGGAATGGAATTTGTTTCGCCCGCAAAGTTGCGATTGCCTTTTCAAGAGTTTCGGGAGCAACCGAAACCACGATCCGCGACTGCGATTCGTTAAATAAAAGCGTGACAGCCGGCAAGTCGCTAGATTTCAGATCGATCTCCGCTCCGAAGAGTTTCTCTTGATTAAAGCAACATTCAGCAAGCGCGACGGCAAGACCGCCTTCGCTGCAATCGTGTGCGCTCTTTAGAAGACCCTGGTGAATCAAATCGCGCACAGCATTTTGAATTTTGATTTCATGTGCCAGATCGATCTGCGGGGGCGGACCAACTTTCAAGCCGTAGCAGACTTTAAAATAACGTGAGCCACCGAGACTGCGGCTGACTGCGCTCAGTGCCACTTTATTTTGTTCGCTTTTTTCCCGGCCGTGTGGCGCATCCGCGGCCACTGAACTGATTGCGCCAATCAGCATGATTAGGTCGCCATCATTCTTGAACCATTGGGTAGTAATGTGTTCTTCCTTATCAATTAGGCCTACCATTCCAATCGTCGGAGTGGGATCGACCACACCTGCCGGGTTCTCGTTGTATAAAGAGACATTGCCTCCGGTTACTGGTGTGCCGAAGGCGCGGCAAGCTTCGGCCACACCTTCGACAGCTTCTCGCAATTGCCAAAAGTTTTCCGGCTTGTACGGATTCCCGAAATTGAGATTGTCGGTCACCGCGAGAGGTCGCGCACCTGAGCAGGTCAGGTTTCGCGCCGCCTCTGCCACGGCGATTTTTCCGCCCTCACGCGGGTCCAGCGTGCAATAGAGCGAATTGCAATCGGTGGTCGCAGCGAGGATTTTGTTTGCATAACGCACAAAGAACACCGCTGCGTCTGAACCTGGTTTCACAAATGTGCCTGTGCGCACGGTGTGATCGTATTGGCGATACACCCAATTCTTCGATGCGATTGTTGGATC
>DASREH010000036.1:0-48724 GCA_035652195.1 Candidatus Udaeobacter sp.
TTTGTCGACGGACCGACCATTGCTATGCTGCCTTTTGTGGAGTCGGCGAGCTTTGCCAGAAGGTCATAGTCAATGCGTTCATCAACTACTCCGATGTAACCGAACACGGGACGCGGTACATCAGTTAATTCTTTTGCAACAACCAGTTTTGGATCGCGAGCGCGCCCAAAATGTTCCGCATCAACGCCGCAGCCATAACAAAAGCAATTTCGATTCAGCTTGCGCTTCGCACGCCAGATTTTTGGTCCACCGGCAAAAACTACATCCGCGAGTCTGAGCAATTCACGCTCGCGTTGAACGAGTTCCGGTGCTGCCCCTCGAAACAGCGAAAGCTCATCCATGCAGTCATAAACGATCAACTGCTCATTGAATCGACCGGCAAAAGCTGTCGCGGCCATCGGATCGTAAAACCACTGGATGATGGATGAAAACTTTTGACGGAGTGGTCCGCTTAACAGCGATTCGACTGCTCGCCCGCGTTCTTGATCAACCCAATGCAAATCAGTCGAACGATTCGCGGGAACCGTGATCTTTACCACGTGAACGTTTGGAAACTGATCGACCTGGCGCAACTGCACCTCGGTAGCCGCTGTGTCGGCGCAAATTTCGGGAGCTTCGACGAACAACACCCGGTGCTTATGAGAGAGGCGAGAAATAAATTGTTGCGGCCGTTGCCACACCCAATCCCATTGTAAGTGCGAGTGCACAATTAAGGAGTAATCGTTTAAATCCTGCGCTGTCTTCTGCGGCGTAAGTATCCCTTTGTCTTTCATCTTTCCCGATGAAATCGGCGCTCACCAGACGAGCTGATGTGCGAAAAGTTCCTTACGAAGACGTAGGGATTTTCTTGATGCGCACTGGTGAATCAACGAGCGCCGCCGCCGATTTCGCAGACGAAGACGTTTGCTTTGATTCCGGTTTGCGCCGCGTAATCGGCCGCCAATTGCTGAGCAACATCATTAGCGGTGGCTTTTTCGCAGAGGGTTACAGTGGTCCCTCCGAATCCTGCGCCTGTGAGACGCGCGCCAAGCACGCCAGGCAATCGCTGCGCCATCGAAACGAGGAGGTCGAGCTCAGGAGTGCTGTTTTCAAAATTGCGGCGAGAACTTTGGTGCGAGGCGTTCATCAGCTCCCCAAATCCGTGGCCGTCTCCGGCCTGGAGCAATTCAACAGCTCGCCAAACGCGCTCATTTTCTTCTACCACATGAAGTGCGCGCCGCCGTAATAATTCAGGAATCCGTGTGTTTTGCTCGACCTCTGCTGATTTGAGATCGCGCAGCGCGGAAACACCAAACGCGCGCGCCGCCGACTGCGTTTCGGTTCGGCGCAAATTGTATGCACCACTTGCAAGCTCGCGTTTCACTCCTGAGTCCGAAAGCACAAGTGCCAGCGAAGGCGGGAACGGAACGATCCTGATTTGTTCGGTGCGAGAATCAAAGAAAACAGCATGTTGGTTCTGGCCGAACAGCGAAATGACCTGGTCTAACAAGCCGGACTTCACTCCCACATAACGGTGCTCTGCGCGCTGACAAGCTTTTGCGATTTCAAGTCGCGGCAGGTCAAACGAACATAGCTTTAACAGGAATAACGCAGCAGCCACCTCAACTGCTGCCGAGCTCGATAAGCCAGCGCTGATCGGTAGATCTCCAGTCACTTCCGCAGTGAAACCGCCGACCGGGACGTTTAGGCGGCGTAATTCATCAGCAACTCCCAGCAAATGGTTGGCCCAACGCTTTTCTGTGAGTGGTCGCAGTTCTGTTGCGTCAATTTCCACCTCGCCAAAACTGGCGGAACAGATCCGAATAGTACCGGTTTCCTTTGCACCACCGATCCGAATGAAACGATTGATTGCCGCTCCGAGCACCACGCCTTCATTGTAGTCGGTGTGATTACCGAGTAGCTCTACGCGTCCAGGCGCGCAGGCTGAGGTTGTTTCCTGCACGAGTCGCCCATTCACTCAATGATAATCGTGGGCCCAAGCGGGTAGCGCCCTGTATTCTGGCCATAAATTGTCAGCCCGCCCTGCGGCTGTTCGTCCCGTGGTACAAGACAGCGCAGTCGCAGATGATCGCTGTCCATGTTCTTTACCACTTCGCGCAGCAGTTCTCCTTCCACCGTGGCGTGGCATAAGTAACCGTACGCGCCGCGTCCGCCATTCAGGTAAGTCAACGCGCCCCGGGCGTCATGAGGATGATTCGGCAGTATGGTGCGATAAATCGGAACATCGTTCAGCAGAAGACGTAATCTGCTGGGATGTACAAAACGGTCGGTTTGCGCAGCGCTTCCCCGCAAAGAAGAGGCTTCGCAAAGAACGGTCACTCGCGAGCTCGACCGCAGCATTTGTACATCGGCCGGAAACGCATAGTCGAAAAAGCCACGGGGTGCGCCGCAGGCAAACCCGGCGCTTGCCGCTTCTGCCCGGCTGGAACGATAGCGCGTCCATTCCGTTTTCCTCCAGCCGTGCGCGTCCAAACGTATAACCACGCGCGAGTCTATTCGTTCTGATTCCGGATAACCGCCATCAACAAAGAACTGAACGTAATTTGACGCGACAACCGTTCCATCAGGAACGACCGCGCGCACTTCTAACGTGCATAGCATTGTCTGCTGCGGCATCTGAAGCTTGACTTGCTTCGCAAGCTCTACTCGCAAATGTGGAAAGGGAATCGGTTGCCGATCTGCGACTAGCGTATCGTACACCCACCCGAGCGAATCGATACCGCCAAGGCGCCATTGCAACATGACATCATGTCTCGGCAAACGGGAAAAATGCGACGAAAACACGTTTACCCTCACTTCTTCTCCGGGAGTGCAGCGACGAATTGGAGGTGAATCAATTGGGAGGACGTCTCCGGCGTTTACCATCCTTGGATCGTAGCCGAAGTCCTTTGGAGTACGATCGTAGTTGAGGAATCCGTTACGCTCCCATTCCACGTCGTGCAGTTCCGTGTAGATATATGCTGATAGCTGACTGTGCCTTCGCAGCTCATTAGTGAGAAATTTGAAGCTCCAACTCGTGTCCAGATCGCCATCCAGCGCTGCGATTCCGCCGTACTCGCTTGCAATCAATGGCTGCCGGTCCTGACGGAATCCCGGCACATAATTGAAAGTAGATCCCGCGTAGGTCTGTTCCACCACCTCACCGATCCAGCGTCGCGCCGTCGAATAGTCACTCGTATAGAAATGCCAGGAGTTGATGTCCGTTTCGCCGTGGCCGTAATATTCCAAATGCTCCCACGCGACGACGCTCATATCCTCGATGAGTCGGGTCGGGTCGAGTGATTTGGCCAAATGCCACATTGCCTGGATCCATTTGTAGGCATTTTCGTTGCTGAGTTTTCTACCACGAGCTTCGAACGGCTTTCCCGCCACCGGCGGTATCGGGTTGATCAATTTCATGAACTCGGCCTGGCCACCAAAACCCCACGTCTCGTTGAACAGACACCAGGCGACGATGGATGGATGGTTGAAATCGCGCGCAATTGCCGCGCGCATGGTGGCCTCATATCGCGAACGGCCTCGTTCTGTGTCTCCCCCTTCACCGAAATTGGGAAAGTCGCACATCAGCAAGATACCGAGCGTGTCGGCATAGTACAGCAACATCGGATCATCTACTTTGATGTGGACGCGCAACAGGTCGAAGCCGGCGCGCCTTGCATAGGAGATATCGTCGCGGAGGGTCTGCGTGTCGCCCGCCGTATAAATGCCATCGGGAAAATACGACTGATAAAGGGCGCCTCTTAAATAAATAGGTTCACCGTTCAGGTATAACGTTCCCGGGGCGCTGGAACCTTCAACGCTTTTCGCCGAAAGGCTTCGCATTCCGAAGTAACTATGGACTACATCGTCACCTCCGTTGCCATGCAACCGAAATCGGACTGAGTAAAGTTGCGGGCAGCTTGTGTCCCACAGCATCGGCCGACCGACGTTTAATTCAGCTTCGGCAAAACCCGCCCGCACTGCGGTCGTGGCGCAAAAATCTTTACCAGCCGGACTGGTGGTTTGAACGTCAACCTTTGATCCACCAGCACAGAAAATTCGAAATTTGACTGTCGCCGATTCGATGTTGCTTGTGATTTCGAATCGCTCGATAAACTCCGGCGCCCGCGGCTCCACAAACACCGTCTGCCAAATTCCGCTCGCACTGGAATACCAGCCCCACTGTTTGCCAACGGGTTGCTCGTAGTTTTCCATCCGGTCTTCGACTCGAATGACAATCGTACCTGTCAGTTCGCCGCCGGCTTCGGAGCTCAAGCTGCCGGTGAGCTCGAACTCGAATGGACTAAATCCTCCTTCATGAGTACCAAGTCGATGACCATTGCACCATGCCTCTGTGTAAAAGTCTGCGGCGCCAATCGTGAGAATTACTCGTTTGCCTCGCCACTTCTCGTTCGCCGGAATGCGGATTTTGCGCCGATACCATCCGACCTCGAATCTCGCTGCGCTACGATAGTTTTGTGCCGTTACTTCGAGCGGATTGCGATAGACGCGTGTGGCGTAATAATGATTATTCCCGGCAGCATCAGCTTCGCCCCATGCCGCCAGCGATTCCCAGCAGAACGGCACAATGATTTGATCAGGCCAGCATTGTTCGTCGGGTTCATACCAGCGGCGTTCGCGGCCGTGATCGTCGCCGTCAAAGCGAAATTCCCACGCGCCGTTTAAATTCAGCCAGTCGACGGCTTGGACAAAACTACGTTGCCTGTCGGGCCGCGGATACTCCGGCCGCGGTAAAAATGTTCGGGTGCGCATTGCCACTGCACGGCGGGATCGCCGATTAATCTTGTGCGATCTTCCCGCCCCAGCTCAAAATCTTTGCTTTCGTCCCTGCTGCCTCGGCTTCCTTGATGTTGCCGGCGCGATTATAAAAGAGCGAAAGACTGGTCCAACCGATTTGGTCGTTGGGCCGAAGAGCGACTGCTTTCTCTCCCGCTTCGATGGCTTCAGTGAAACGCCCCAATTTCATCAACGCCATGCCAAGCGCATGCCATCCGTCGAAGAACTCCGGTTCCATCTGCACGCAACGACGGTATTTCTCAACCGCATTGTCCAAATCGCCCACTGCCAGATCGCCGTTGGCGTCGTCAAATATTTCGTCGACGGTCATTTGTGGCACCGGCTTCTTATGCTGTGCCGGCGCATCCCTGTTTAAGCTTTGGTAAATTGAAGCCCGGCCGCTTCGCCGCGATCTCTCAGCCATTCCAACAAGACGACCCGCCGCTTGTTATCAAGCAGCCGTTTTTCATAGTCGGCCTTCTTCTCAGAGGCGCTCGTGCCGGTTAACGGTTCTCGTTTTTCCAGGATGGCGACGAATCCGCCTTCAGCGGTTGGAAAAAAGTCGCTCACGTCGCCGGGATTTAAAAAGGCAACAAGTTGTTTGATGGCCGGAAGATCAGCTGGCTCGTTTTTTTTCGCTTCTTTGTTTTGCTGTTCTGGTTTCTCCTCTTCGATGATCGAAAATGGCGGGATCTTCTCGACCTTCCCACCAGTCTTTTGCACCGCGGCCTCAAGCGGTTGGCCCGACTGCTTCGCTTCGCGCAGCTGCTGAACTACCTCCGCGGCCTTGGTAGACATCAACTCTTTTGCTTTCGATTTCTTGATTGTCTCCACGATTTTAGGCTTTGCTTCTTCAAGGGTGAGCGGGCGCGCCTCAGTTATCCCGGTTAGATGGAGGATGTAAAATCCATCGGCTACCTGGATAGGGTCACTGGTCGGTTCCTGTTGGGAAAGCTTGAAAGCAGCTGTTGCAAGTTGCCGATCGACCTTCAACTGCGGGTCAGGCTCCGTTTTTGTAAATTCGCCAGTCTCGTGCACGGGCACCTGAAACCTGGCAGCCACCTGCTTGAAATCCGCCCCTTTTTCCAATAACGCCTGCGTCACATCCGTCGCGCGATCGGACAACTTTTGCAGAGCGTCGATACGCTCTTTCCCGGTCAATTTCTTTTCCTCATCATTCAGAGCGAGACTGATGAATTCAACCTTCCGTTTTTCATCAGTTTTGAGCTCCGCCTTGTGAGCGTCATAATGCTTCGTGATCTCCTCATCGCTTACAACGATGTCCTTACCAGCGTCCGAGGACTGAAACCGAACAAGAGTCACAAACAGTGTGTCGTAGGCACGCTCAAAATTCTGATCAAGCTCGGCTTTAGGGAGTGTAATTCCAGCCGCCAAAAGCTGTTTGATTTGATTCAACGATAACTCGTCGCCAACCAGTTGCTCGATGTGCTCTTCACCAAGGCCCAGCGGCGACAGCGAGTTCTGCGCAAAGTTGGTGAACTTTTGCATGTCAAAACCAGAGTCCCCCTGAAACGCCGGCAGTGTTCGCACGACTGCAGCAATCTCAGAACTGCCCGGATGAATACCGAGTTGAGCCGCTTCGTGTCGAAGGACCACCAGGTTGATGACGAAATGGACGGCAGCCTGGTTCTGATTCATGCCAGCCCCAGCCGTCAAAGTTTGGACGAAATCTGTCATGCCCAGCGCTTGTGCCAGCGTAAGGAGCCGCGCCAACTGCTGCGCCTCCAACATCGAAAGATCCCGATCGTAAATATGAGCGAATTTGTCCGCGCGCATCGCGCCGTAATCCGGCCTTTGCACAAAATAGAAAATGAACGGGATCGCCAGAATCGCGATCACGATCATCAACCAGTCCCGGTGTTTGCGCAGTAACTTCATCATAACGGCGCAATTCTAGAGGCGGGTGTCGCCAGTCGCAAATCTGTACCCTTCGCTCGCAGTCGCGCCCCACTCGGGGGGCTTCTGGAAAACCAGTGTCGCGCGTTGGACAGCCGAGCGGCTACGAAGCGCTCGCTGCTTCCCGAATCATTTTCCACGCCTCGCGCAGATGATTTTCCGTCGTGAGCACATTGCCCACTCCGATTCGCATGACCGTGCGCCCTCGCAATTTTGTTTGCGTGAGATAAGCCCGGCCGCTGGCATTGATCTTTTCCACAATCTCGCTGTTTAGCTGGTCGATTTCGGATTCGTTAGGTCGGTTCGAATGGTAGTGCGCGAGCGCCGGCCCTGCCGTGGGTACCGGACGACGCCGCGAGTTGTCCCTGCCAACAAATCGGAAACAAACCACAGCCAGACTAACCGGAGCCGCTAGCTCGAACCGACTGTCGTCTTTAATCCACTGAGCGAACAAATGAGCCAGTCGAATGTATTCGCGAAGCCAGTCGGCCATTCTTTCGCGACCAAGACTGCGGAAAATGACCCAAGCCTTCAAAGCACGAAATCGGCGACCAAGTTGGATTCCGTAGTCCATGTAATTTTTCTGCGCTTCGACCGTGTCGCCGCGCAGATATTCCGGCACAAGCGTGAAGACGTGCCGCAGACGCTCAAGGTCGCGTACGTACAGCACGCTGAAATCGAGAGGAACAAAAAGGGTTTTATGCGGATTTACGACGATCGAATCTGCTTCGGCCCAACCATTGGTCAGCCACTTGTTTTCCGGGAGAATGGCGAAACCGGCGCCGTACGCGCCATCAATGTGAAGCCACATTTTGTTGTCGCGACAAATCCTTGCGATCTGAGGCACAGGATCAACGCTCGCGGTGGAAGTGGTGCCGACCGTGGCGATCACCGCCAACGGTTGGAAGTGATCACGAATGTCGCGCCGAATCATGTCGCTCAGCGCGCCCGGGTCCAAACGAAACTGCGTATCCGCCGGAATGCGCTGCACGTTTTCTTCTCCCAGACCGAGTGCAATCGCGGCTTTTTCGGCCGAGCTATGTGCTTGTTCGGAAGCGTAAATGCGGAACACTGGCGCGCTCGCTGCAATCAAGCCGCGTTTTCGAATTGATGGAACAGCCTCTTCCCGGGCTATGGCGAGTGCGTGCATCACGCCGACGGACGCAGTGTCATATACCACCCCGCCAAACTCCCGTGGCAGATTCATCCAAAGCCGAATCCAGTCGACGACTAATGTTTCCAATTCAGTCGCAGCCGGACAGGTGCGCCACGTCATCGCATTTACATTGAGCGGCGCAGTAATCATTTCGCCCAGAATTGCAGGAGCAGTAGTGGTCCATCCGAAATAGCCGAGAAACATGGGATGACTCCAGTGCACCATGCCTGGAACAATGGCCCGATCGATATCGCTCAGAATCCTTTCAAAGGGCTCACCTTTCTCAGGCGGTTCGGTCGAGAGTGAATCCAGGATTGCGCCCGATCCGGTCAACACAAGATCAGGCGCAACCGGAAGCGATCCCAGGTTTTGCCGAAAATCTGCAACCCAATCTGCCAGCTCGTGCAATTGCCGGCGAAATTCGTCTGGCGGGGTGTCGCTGAGATCTCGTTCTGGTTCGTGCATCGGCCTAAATTCTCATAAACAGTTGCTTAGCTGACTGCTAGTCGCCAGCTGAAGACTCAGCAAGGCGCTTCATTAGTTTTTGATCGGCCGTTGCAACAACATCGGGTGCTCTCAAGTGTCGAGGATTGACTCGCGCTGTCAGCACTTGCCATGATTTCAATTTTCGTTCCTGGAGCGCTGCTCCACGCTAATCATCGACACGTTACTTTCAGCGCTAAAACGCAAAGCCAAAACTAAAATGGAATGCGCCAAAATCTTCGTCGGGATGCGGATCAGGATTAACGCCGTAGTCGAGGCGAATCGGCCCGACCGGCAGCTTGTAGCGCAATCCGGCGCCTATGGCATAACGCATATCGCTTAAACCTATGTCCTCCGATGTCGGCAAGAGATTGCCGGCATCGGTGAAAATCGCGCCCTGCAATTCTCCAAGAATTGGAAATGTATATTCCACATTAAAGACGGTGAAAAATTCGCCGCCAACGGGATGGCCGTGATTGTCGTGCGGACCCAGTTCACGCTCGCCAAAGCTTCGCACTGTATCCGCACCGCCATTAAAAAAGCGTTCGTCTATGGGGATCGCGGTTGCTTCATTCGCACTGCTTGAAGTCAGTGAGTGGATGATTCCGGCGCGCGCGCCGAATGCTAGTGAAGACTGCTGGAACCACCGCTGCAACGGCGTCCCTTCCTGGGCTTCTGTCACACCGGGTGTGGTCACCTTTGGCGAGAACGGCAGGTAATACGACACTGCCATCGTACCTCGGATATATTCGATGTCGCTTCCCAACGCGCCTGGCGCGACGTCCAGTGTGTTTTTGATCAGCAGCCCACGCGGATTCACATACGGGCTCTGCCGCATGTCCAGCGTGTTCGTTAGCCCGATCGTATTGACGACGTAATTTGTCGTCGACCCAATCAGGAAGGCGGGCCTGATCTCAGAGTCGGTGATTTTCACATGACGCGCCGCAACACTCACACCAACCTCGTCGTATTTTGTAATCTTCCGGGTCAGCTCGAACCGTCCTCCCAATTCGAATTTGCTATAGCCGTCGTAATCGAACGTAAAAGCGGCAAGGCGGGCTCTAAAGAAAAAATCTGTATCAAAGAAGAATGGATCTTCGTACAGGATTTCGCCTTTATAGCTGCGTTGCGAAACTTCCACTGATGTCGTGAGTGGCCTGCCGTACCCAAATAGGTCGCGATCGCGCCACTGTACGCCGGCGATCGCGCCTTCGAACGTGCCGTAACCGATCAGAAAACCGAATTCCCTGCTCTTGGCTTCCTCTGCCGAAATATCCAATCGCAAGAGATGGCCATCCACAGGCACAGGCTTGATTTGAAGAACGTTGAAAAGCCCGGTGCGCATGAGCGTGCGGAATCGTTCGTCAAGCGCTTCGGGGCTGTACGCTTTGCCCTCGAGTTTGCTAAAACGTTTCACCACATAACTGGGGCGCAGTCGATCGAGCCCAGTGACGGTGACGCCGTCGAAATAATAAACCGGACCCGCTGAAATCGTAATCTCCACCGGCACACGGCCATTCACGGAATCGTCCGGTGAACCGCTGGCAACCACCTTCACGTCGTAATAGCCACGGGTTTTGTAATATGCTTGGAGACGCCGTGGGATATCTTCGACCCGCGCATCAGTGTACGGTCGCTGCAACAAATCCAGCATCTGGCCACGCAACGTTTCTGGATCGTAAATGGTCCGGCCATGAAACGAAACTCGGCCGAAGAAATATTGACGCCCTTCATGGATGGGGATGACTACATCCACATCGCTGCTTTCGCGGTGGAACGTGTAGCGGGGCGCATCAACCACGACATCCAAAAACCCTTCCGCCAGATAGAAACGATTCACCAGGTCCGCTCCTTCCTGCATATCGGCGGCAACAAACGGCAGGCTTCTCTCCGTTCTCGAATACCGCTCCCGTGTCGGACCTACCGCATATTCAAAGAGCTTATCGCTTGGCTCGTGAGCGTTGCCGTCAAAGATAATATTTCGCAACGTAAAGCGCGGACCTTCCGTGATATCAAGTCGCACCCGGTCCTGTGACTCGATGGCGTAATGCACATTTACGTCCGCATAGCCGTGCTTGCGGTAAAAGACTTCAGTAAAAAACGCGAGGTCATCAGCGCGCGCGGGGCTTAGTCCGAAGTCTTCGATGGTTGTGATCTCCTCCTTGAGCGCCGCGCGTAAATCTTTTTCGTTGAAAGCTTGTTCGCCGCGAAATTCGATGATGCTGGCCTGCCTGGCACGCTTCTCCTGTTCTTTCACAACCGCCTGTCGCTCCTTTTGCCGCTCTTCAGGTCGTGCAACGTCGACGGCGCTCTGGGCTGCCGCTTCGATTGCAACGGCTAAACTCGAGATAAGAAAAAGCAATTGCCGCGGGAACGCCGGAAAAAACGAAGAACGGTGTTTTTCCATCCGCCGTTTCGGGACGCGTTGAAAATCGCCATTAACCAAAGTGCCGTCCTTCTGCCCGCATCAACGGAAACGAATTAGATATTTCAGCATGCCACGGTAATCACCACCGACACCCACATCGCCAACAAGCACAAATTGATCATTTATTTTGAACCTGGCGGTAACCTCCTGCCTGCCGGTTCGCGGGTTAACCGCGCCCACATCCAGATCGAGGCGATTAAAAAATTCGTTGCTGTCGGTTGGCTCACCTTTTTTGAAAATTTTCCGATAAAGCTGCTGCACCAGAAGCATGGCAGCCCGGCCGGCCAGAACATTGCCGCGCCCGGACAATTCCTGCCTGGTGGCACCCGTTGCGATAAGAGAAATGATTTCCTCCTGCGGCAATGGCGGTTCGCTCGTGAAAATGGCTTCCGGCGAAAGCATCGTTCCGTAAACATAAACCCGGACGGTGTAATCGCGGATGACCGACGTTCCATGCAGCTCCAGTCTCGGATTCATCGAGTCGCTTGGATCGAAATAGAGAAAGCCGTTCGAAACATCCAGCCGGCTGAATGGCAGCGTTGCTTCCACATTTTCCAGACGAACTGTCCCTTGTAATGCCGGATGCAGTCCTGTTCCACCGAGTTGTAAATCAGCGACCGCACCGCCGGTTGCCAGGTTTCCGCGAATTAAGACCGGATCTTTTGTTTTGATAGCAATATCGAATTTCCAATCGCGAAGTGGCGGGTCCGGGAACGAAAACTCCGGACGCTCTGAGGGCGGCTCGGGCGCTGGCCTGCCAGGCAATCCGATGGGAATCAGGTCGATGTTCTTTAGAATATGACTGTTTGTCATCGCCACGTTCCCGCTCACTGTCGCGGTTGCAAATGGCCCCGTGATTTTGATATCCGCATCGGCGCGGGCGGTTAGCGTATCGTTCCGAGCGACCAGCACACTGTTGGCTTTTAGATGCAGATCCAAAGTCGGTTCGGTCAGCTTCGGAAAGGTAACGCTCCCGTTCATGGTAAATGGACCGCCGGCTAGATCCCCGCCAAATCGCTCCAGGCTAAGTGCGTTTTGCGCAAAAATTAGGCGCGCACTGAAATTCGTTAATGCCGGCAGCGTTGCGTTCGTAAAGCGCGCCACGTTGATCGTTACGTCGCCGGCTCCATTGAAGACTGGCTTGGCAATTGTTCCACGGACATCGACGTCCAGACCGAGATTACCATCAAGTTGTTCCAGCGCTGGAACAAATTGCCTGACGAAATTCACTGAACTTCGGGGAAGGCGCGCCTTTGCCGTAATGGGTGTGTCGTCTGGGAATTTCCCGGATCGCACAATCTGGGGAATGTTGAAAGGCATATCTGCATTCAACTCGAGTGGCTGAATTCGCGGCTGCTGTAATTTGCCAAGCACCGTGAGCCGTTGGTGCACAGCCTGAGCGTTTATCTCAAACGTTGCCGGATCCATCTTCGGCCAGCGATCGTTTCGCAAATCCCGCATCTGCACCTTGAGGCTGGCATTCAAATCTCCAATCGTTCCGTCCGCGTCGAGCCTTGCGTTTAAGATACCTGATGTTCCAGCTTTGATTCCAAGATCAGTGAATAATTTTTTTAGATCCAGATTTTCCGACTGAACAGTGGCCAACACTTTGCCGGAGGGAGGGATCATGGCGTTTGTTCCAAGGTTTCTCCACACTAGCGGGAAAGAGACATACCCCGACGCGAACCTCGCAGGGCCTTGATCAAGTTGAATCTTCGTGATCTCCAGCGTGTCCCCTTTTGTCTGAGCGACTGCCTGAAAGTCGGTGTTGCCGCTGGCGAAAAAGATGATCGGCACTTCAAGTCCGTCGGGCGAATACGAAGCGTCAATGTTCGCACGAAGCGATTGCGCATTTCCGTAGCGCCCCTTCTCCAGTGCGAATTTAAGGCTGCCTGAGCTTCTGGAGATTTGCGAGTCACCGCTTCCTTCCCAATCAAGGTTCAGTGCCCCCCCCAATTCGCTTTGATTGCCAAAACTGCGAAGCAATGGTCGCAATGTCGACAAGTCAGCGACGCGCGCCGAAAGCTTGCCATTGTAATGGTACGGGCGTCGCAAATTCAGCGTACCGGCCGCGTAAGCAAAATCCGCGTTGTTCAGAGTCGCCCTGCAATCATTCAGATAGACAATGCTGTTTGAAATTGAACCTTGCGAATTCAATTGCTGAAAAACTAAATCACGCGTCTTAAGATTCGATCCGGAAATCGAAAACTGCCCGTTGGCTGTCTCGTCTTTCCAATGGACTTGCGCATTCATCTGCAATGGTCCGCTGAACTTGTTTAGAGAATCGGCCACCCAAAAGTCGCCAAGCTCCGGCGCGTCGAGCAAAAGATCGAGATCCGCGGGTTGTGAAGAAGCCTTCTCAATCTCCAGCGGAAGTTTGTAGCGTCCGCGAACGCTCAGCTCGTTTGAATTTCGCCTCAGCGTCACACGGTCGAGTCCGAGTACATCGTCGCTTCCATTTACAGATCCGTGCACGGAATCAACGACATGGTCGCCGTAACGTATGGCAGACAAATCGAACTCCATCGCTGTGCGAAGATCGGCAAACCATGGCTTCGTTGTAGCCGTGGTCGCAGGCCCCGGCTTCGGGTTGCGCGAGGCAACGATCTTGGACGCCCGCAGCGTTGAGCTCAGTTTCCCAATGCTTCCATTGGGAAACGCGATCGTTTCGGCAGTGATGCCCAGTGTCGCTTCTATTTTCGAATTAGCGATATCGACCCGGCCACTGAACTGAGCCGAGCCGCTCAATTGTATTGGCATCCCTGTCGTTAGGCGTTGAAGATCAGGTGCAGTTCCCGCAACTTCCAGATTTGCCGGCTCACGGCCGAAACCATCGATAGTGGAAGGCAATTCCATCACTCCGCGAAGGTGGAGTTCGTTCTTGTCCTGAATGACGTCCGCCGCTCGCAAAGTCGCTCTGCCGTTTTCTGCCGACACTTCGAAAACTCCGGTGTCGAAATGGAATAGCGGCCGATCCATGTTATTGATGTGCAGCGAGGCTGATCCTCGCCATGTGCGGGGAGCATCAATTATCCCTGTACCATCAAACGCGAGTCGGTCGAGATTGCCAGACAGAGAGTTCTCCGGCAGAAACAAAAATTTGTTCAACGATTCGAGCGCAATGTTTTGCGCAGTGACATCTATTTTTGCGTTTAAAGAGGACGCCGTTTCCTCAAATGCGGATGACGCGGACAATTCACCGCCGCCAATCGCGCACTCCAGTTTCAAGCCGAGCTTTTTGTCGTCGATACGCGATGCATCAACAGTTAAGAGGCGGACCTGCTCCTTCTCGCTCAGAAGGAGGTCCCGAAGAATAAGATTCTTGGCCGCATAAGACGTTTTTCCTGAAATGTTCGACCAGCTGTCGCCGGGTGGAAGCTGTAGTCGCTGGATTCGCAGATCCCCGGGCGTGCGCGGATTCAGATCAAGATCAACGCGTTCGATGACGAAATCTTCAGGCTTATCTCTGACAACGAGTGTCACGTCTGTCAGGCGGACCCGTTCGGGAAAAACCGAGGGTAATCTGAGCTTTTGGTTGGCCTGCGGTTTACGTGGCGGCGCTCTCGACGGATCTAATACAACGTACGTGGAACGAAGCTCGACGTCTTCAATGAGATGAGCGAGCCCGTGGCGCATGAATCCGAACAAGTTGTATTCAACATCTAACTGGCCCAGGTCGATGGATTCAATGGCTGATGCTCCCGTTGGAACGGCCCGAAAATTTCGCACAATCAGATGACCGAAAGGATTGCCCTCGACTCGAAAATCGACCTTTAAATTCTCGCGCGCCGCGTACCGCACCATGATTTGCCGGCCAATTGCAAGCAGGATCGGACGATGAAAAACAATCAGCAGCACCGCGCACACAGCGAGGCCGATCAACACCTGATGCCAAATCCGACCGGGGCGCCGCACCTCTTTCTGATCGTTTTCGGACACCTGAACGACTGTATTGCCGCCTTCTCAGAGAGCAAATAACAGATTCGCGTCCGCCGACTTTCGTCATTGCATGCAGAGATCGATGGCCTGACGATTCTAGGATTTCCGCGCAATGAATCCCGATAAGCTTTTCGATTATCTCGACGATAAATTACCAGCCAGGGAGCGCGCTGCGTTGGAGGAGCGATTGATGTCAGACGTGCAGCTGCAACGTGAGCTGTTGGTGGCGCGTAAGATTCATGCCGGGATGCGCGGAGATTCCCGGGAGGTTTTGGTGCAACCACGTTCGAAAACGACGGAGGAAGGCCGCAAAATGGCACTTCGTGTAGGCACGGCATTTATCATCCTCATGGCTGTTAATGTTGGTATCGGTCTCTGGTTAATCGCGCGACATGAAACAAAGAACCCGAATCACGCATTGCTGGAAAAGCAAATGCGTAAGCAGATAAGCGATTCTTTGGAGAAGGCCGCAGCAGCGAGCCTCACACCCGAACCGCTTGGAGTGAGCGAAATCACTGTCCCCGCACCGACCGGGAAACTGGAGACTGTTGCTGATGACGTAGTCACTATCGCAAAGCGATCAGGCGGTTCGGCCGTTAAGGGTCTCGCGGACCACGGCCGCGTCAGCGTTTTTGTTGATCTCCCAGCAAATCGAGAAACGGAATTTCGTACGGCAATTTCCTCGATGACCGGTGAACCGCTGGTTGGTCAGACAAGCCCCGCTTCCACGCCAGCGGCGGCAACCGAGAAGAAGAGTTTCATTGTGCAAATCGTCGAGAAATCAGCAAAGTGAGATCGATCGTTGCCCATGTCAGCTTGTCACTCTGACGGAAGGCAAAACCTCGCCTTGCCCTCCTTGTTCCCGATCGCCAGGCGAATCTTGAGAGACGTTTTAAGCGCCCGTATAAAAGCTGGCCCAATATGCGTCTCGCTGAATATGAGAGATAGAACGGCAAAATGAATTCATGATCGCGGTCAGCTTTGCTTTGCCTGCGGAAAGCCGGGAATTCGGTCGATCCCTCAACAACAAATCCGCGATGAATCGCAATGGTGTCAGGACGATTCGCGGGATGATTGGTGAAAGGCTCATTGAAGTTCTTCATACGGGCGTCGGGGAAAAAGTATGCCGGCAACGAGTTGGACAATTCCTTTCAACGCTTCGATCGAAGGAACCGATTCAGCCGGACCAACGAGATCAGCAGCTCGCCTGTCTAATCAGTGCAGGCTTTGCCGGGGCGCTCAATAACGATCTGCAAATTGGCGATCTCATTCTGGCAGAGAATTTTTCGACCGTTAATGCAAGTGAGACTTGCAAATTGATTTCGAATCCCCGCATCCACGTTGCGAGTCTCCTAACAATCCCGGCGTTAATCGATTCTTCGGAGAACAGAAACAAACTTGCGGTTACGTCAGGAGCAGTCGCAGTGGACATGGAAACAGAATTTATTGCGCGGGCGTGCGCAGCTGGTGGCATTCCGCTGCTTTCCTTGCGAGTAATCAGCGACACGCCACAACATGGTTTCCCTGCCCCGGCTGATGTCCTGTTCGATATTGAACGGCAGCAAACTAGAATGTTGAAACTCGCCACACATCTGCTTTCCCGTCCAAGTCGCGTGCCGCGTATGATTCGATTTGGGCGCCGGATCGCCCGCGCACGAAAAACTCTGGCGGACGCGCTGGTTGAGATTGTGCGCAGCCTGTAGCCGGCGTCTCTACGATCAGCGCTTGGGGTACAGTTCCGCCGGCTCGATGTGAACGAGTACGTCGGCAATGCGTGAGTCGCTTTCCTGAATTGCGCTTTTTACTCGATGCGCTATCTCGTGGCCGTCGTGCACGGAAATTTTCCCGTCCACCCCCACATGGAGATCGACGTAGAAATCCAAACCCATTTTGCGGGCACGACATTTTTCAATTTCGACGACACCCGGTACGCTCATGGCCACCGATGAAATGGAATTGATGATATTTCGCGGCGCAGTGTCCATGATTTCGTAAAGCGCCGGCCGCAATAGTTTGACTCCATTCGCGGCGATTACCGCGCAGGCGAAGAGCGCCGCCCAATCGTCTGCGCTTTCCCACCCCTTGCCGCCAATCAGGGCGACGCAAATGCCAATGAACGCAGCAGCGGATGTGAGCGCGTCACTGCGATGATGCCAGGCATCTGTTTGTACTGCTGTGCTCTCAACGTTTCGCCCAATCCGCTTTGCATATCGAAACAAGGTCTCTTTTATGACAATCACCGCGATCAAAATCGCGAGCGTGAAAGGCGCGGGTGCATGGTGTGGCACCAAAATTTCGCGGACACTCTCAATTGCCAAACCGATCGCGGCAGCCAGCACTCCGGCCGCTACAATCGCCGCTGCAATCGGCTCCGCTTTCCCGTGGCCGTAGGGATGCGAAGCATCGGGCGGTCGCGCTGCAACCTTCAGCCCGCTCCAAATGACGAAAGAGCCAGCGACGTCCAGGCTCGATTCGATGCCGTCCGCAATGAGAACATAGGCGTGCCCGAGCACGCCGCCGACGATCTTTGCCAGTGCGAAAATCGCATTCACAACCATTCCAAAAATCGCGACGCGCGTAGCCGTATGCCACGCGGAGGCCGCCATGCCACCAGGCGACCGAATCGTTTGCAGATTGTTTCCGGAGGCGTGAGGATGCTGGGACGACGGCATCATGAAAACTATAAGCGCAGCTGTGTACGAAACGCACGGAAATCCGCCCGACGTGTTGCGCGTTGAATCCCGACCGTGGCCAAACCCAGCGCTGGGCGAGGTCATCGTGCAAATGTGTGCAGCGCCGATCAATCCGGCAGATTTGAATCAGATCGAGGGAAAATACCCGGTGAAGACTGCGCTCCCGGCAACGCCCGGGTTCGAAGGCGCAGGAATCGTTGTAGATGTTGGCCCGGACGTAAAAGGCCTGTCGCGCGGCGCCCTTGTGATTTTGCCGCACAACGTCGGAACATGGCGAGACGCCGTCGCGGTGACAGCGGATGAATTGATTGTCGTTCCAACTGGAATCAAATCGACAGACGCGGCGATGCTGAAAATCAATCCGATGACGGCGTGGCGTTTGCTGCATGACTATGTGGACCTGGCACCGGGAGATTGGTTGATCCAAAACGCGGCGAATTCTGCTGCCGGACGCGCGGTGATCCAAATCGCTCACGAACTTGGTTACAACACCGTGAATGTCGTCCGACGGACGGAACTGATCGAAGAATTGCGAGCCGAAGATGGTGACGTGGTCCTGGTGGACAGCGAGAATCTTCGTAAAGAGGTAGGGGACGCAGTTGGAGCGCCAATTCGGCTGGGTCTCAACGCCGTCGGAGGCGAAAGCGCATTGCGTTTGGCGAATTGTCTCGCTCCGAGCTCAACGCTGGTGACTTACGGTGCGATGAGTTTGCAACCGCTAAAAATCCCGAACGGCCTGCTGATTTTCAAAGACCTCCGTTTTCGCGGTATCTGGATCAACAAGTGGTACGATAACGCCACTCCGAGTGAACGAATGAAAGCGTTTCATCAGTTGTTCGGCATGGCGAAACGCGGCCTGCTACGAACGAAAGTAGAGAAGGCATATCCGCTGACAGAAGTGAAGGCGGCTGTTGCACACGCAGCACGCGGCCAGCGTAGTGGCAAGATTATTTTCGAATTTGCGGCGTAATCGCCGGGGTGTAGCCTCGATTATGATCCGTTCCTTGCCCATTTACGCAGTTGTTCTCTTCGGACTGGCTGCCATTCTTGTTCCAGCTCGCGTCGAATGCGCCGCGGCTCCTGAGCCTGGTGATCTGCGCGCAGCGGGAAAAGTAGATTTCCCAATATCGTGTGAGCCTTCCGTCCAATCCGAATTCTCCCGCGGTGTGGCGCTGCTGCATTCATTTTTTTACGAAGAAGCGCGCCGCGTTTTTACCGCAGTAGCCGAGCGCGATCCGAAATGCGCCATGGCTCAATGGGGAATCGCCATGACATGGTGGCATCCCATCTGGACGCCTCCGACTCCCGATGAAATGAAAGCAGGCAAGGCCGCAATTCAAAAGGCAACGGAGCTGGATGCAGGTACGGACCGCGAACGCGGATTTATCACGGCGTTGAATGCATATTATAACACGCCGGATGGTTCCGGCGAGGCTGCCGTTGGACAATCCTGTCATGGACCGGTGGGACCGCGTGATCGTGTCGTTGCCTATGAAAAGGCGATGGAACAACTCCGCGACAAGTATCCGAACGATTTCGAGGTGCAGACCTTCTACGCCTTTGCTGTCTTGTCCGTCGGCTACGCGACACCCACGGACACGCAATTATCCAAACAGCTCGAAGCGGCTGCCATCTTTGAAAAGCTTTGGAAACAAAACGCAAATCATCCGGGCGTGGTGCATTATCTCATTCATTGCTACGACTACCCGGCGCTGGCTCAGCGCGGACTGCCCGCGGCGCAGAGGTATGATTCGATTGCCCCCTGGGTGCCTCATGCTCTGCATATGCCGTCACACATCTTCACGCGCCTGGGAATGTGGGATGAATCGGTAGCTGCAAACCAGGCTTCGGCTGAGGCGTCGCGCGCATATGCAGCGATGCGCCATCGAGATGCCACAGAAGCCGAAGAGTTACACGCTCTTGATTATATGGTGTATTCCTATTTGCAGGAGGCCAGGGACGCTGACGCAAAAAAGATTGTAGATCTTGCGGCGAAGGTGCGGAAGACAAACCCTAAACTGGAATTCAGCGCGGCGTACGCGTTGGCGGCGATTCCAACGCGTTACGCATTTGAGCGAAACGATTGGTCTGGCGCGGCGACATTGACCGTTCCAAATCTCCCGCACTGGGCATCGTTTCCATTCATGGAGGCTCTGATCGAATATGGCCACGCGCTTGGACGAGCGCATACCGGCGATCTCGACGGCGCGCGCAAGGCAATCGCGCGAATGAAGCAGCTGAGTGACGCCACCAAAGAAGCGAAGTTCGATTATTTTAAGAAGCATCTTGATCTTCAGATGCAGGCCGCGTCGGCGTGGGTGGCAGCAGCCGAAGGTAAAAAGGATGAAGCAATTGAGATGCTGCGCCGCGCCGCGGATGCCGAGGACATCCTGGGCAAGCATCCAGTTTCACCGGGAGCGTTCATTCCCATTCGCGAACAACTCGGCAATCTTCTGCTCGAAGTCGGTCAACCGAAGGAAGCGCAGGGAGAATTCGAAGCTGCTCTCAAGATTTACCCCGGGCGATTCAGAGGATTATATGGTGCCGCGCAGGCCGCCGAGCAAAGCGGAGACAAGGAGAATGCGCGCCGCTATTACGCAAAGCTTGTCTCGCAATCGGCAAAAGCGGCCAGTTCACGAGATGAATTGAATCATGCCCGCAAATTCCTGACTGCGGACGCTAAATTAAGGGGTCCGAGCAGCGTCAGCGTGCGCGAATAAAAAACGGCGCCGGTGATGCGGCGATTCTTGTTTTTTCGCAGAGTAATTCACAGTATTCGAGCCTCGCCGGGACCCAGGTGATTTCGCTCGCTCAGCATTAATTTTAGCGACTATTCTTTCACGTGCTTACCCGGCGCCACTTCATACGCACGGCAACGCTTTTTGCGCTGGCGCCGCGCATTCTGGCGGAGCCGGAACGCGAGATTTGGGTAAATGACGTTCACTCACAACTCAATCGCACCCGTGTGCGGGAGCTTTTATCACCGCGCACTCGAGAGGAACTTGCCCAAATTGTGCGTTCTGCCTCACAAAAGGGTTTACCGATCTCCATATCCGGGTGCCGGCACTCGATGGGTGGCCAGCAATTCGCCACGGATAGTATTTGCGTGGACACGCGATCACTCGACCGCGTGATTTCGTTCGATCAAGAGCATGGTTTGATTGAAGTCGAAGCGGGGATCCAATGGCCAAAATTGATGGCCGCTTATCTGGACGCGCAAACAGGCCGCGAAAAGCAGTGGGGTATCGCGCAAAAGCAAACCGGCGCGGACACCTTTACGCTTGGCGGAAGCCTCTCCTCCAACGTGCACGGACGCGGACTCACGATGAAACCGCTTATTTCCAATGTTGAATCCTTTACCTTGATTAACGCGGAAGGGAAATCGATGCGCTGTTCCCGGGAGGAGAACAGCGAATTGTTCCAGCTTGCGATCGGCGGTTATGGATTGTTCGGCCTAATCGACAGCGTCACTCTTCGGCTTGTTCCCCGGCAAAAACTGCGACGTTTGGTCGAGATCGTACAGGCCGCTGATCTGCCGAGCCGCTTTGAAAAACGAATAGCCGAGAAGTTTCTGTACGGCGATTTTCAGTTTTCAGTTGACGAAACATCGCCGGAGTTCCTCCAGCGCGGTGTGTTTTCCTGCTACCTGCCCATTGACCAAGACGAATCCCTTGTTGCCAAAAGGCATCTGGGCAACGCCGATTGGCTGGAGCTTCTGCGATTGGCTTACACGGACCGGGAAAAAGCCTTTAAGCGTTACAGCGAATACTATTTGTCGACAAACGGACAGACATATTGGTCCGACACCAATCAACTTGGACCCTATCTTCCTGATTATGCCCAGCAGATTCGAGCGCAAATTGGTGGAGATGAATCGAGTCTCATCATCACGGAAATTTATGTTCTGCGAAAAGATCTTCCCGATTTTCTCAAGTGCGCGGCGGAGTTGCTGCGCTCCAACAGAACAATCGTCATCTACGGCACAGTGCGGTTAATCGAACAAGACAATGAAAGTTTTCTGGCCTGGGCGAAAAAGCCTTACGCGTGCATCATCTTTAACTTACTCACGCTTCACACATCCGCTGGCATTGAGACATCAGCACGCGCTTTCCGGGGATTGATCGACTTGGCAATAGCTCGCGGCGGAAGTTATTATCTTACGTATCATAAATTCGCGAAATCAGAACAGGTCACGGCCTGTTATCCGCAGTTCAGGGAATTTCTCGAGCTGAAACGGAAGTACGATCCTGCTGAATGCTTTCAAAGCGATTGGTACCGGTACTACCGAAACCTGTTCGCGGGGTGATATCGCGAATTATCTTCGGTCCATTCTTCCATGCAACCGTTCACAATCATCGCATTAATTCTCATTGTCGCTCGCATCGGCACCGAACTATGGCTCAACCGCCTGAATCGACGTCACGTGCAGGCAAACAGAAGCGAAGTGCCGCCGACGCTACAAGGGGTTATGGACGAACCGACGTATCAGCGATCGATTGACTACACCCTGACTAAAAACCGCTTTGGAAACATCGTCACTGTTTTCGATGCGATAATATTGATCGGAGTGCTTTTTAGCGGGCTGCTACCGTGGGCCTTTGGAAAATTCAGCGCACACTTCGGTGGTTCGGTCCCTGCCATGGCTGGTTCTCTCTTGCTCGTGGCGATTGCCTTGAGTCTACCCGGGTTACCTTTCGACTGGTATGGGCAATTCAAAATTGAGGAGCGATTCGGTTTTAACACCACAACCATGAAGACATGGATCACGGATCGTCTCAAAGGTTTGCTGCTCACCCTGGTGTTTGGATATCCGTTACTCCTGCTGGTCTTGAAACTGCTCGAATGGACAGGCGCCAGCTGGTGGTTTTGGGCTGCGGGAGTTGTTGTCGCGTTTCAACTGCTTGTACTCTTTATCGCGCCGGCAATCATCATGCCGCTATTCAACAAGTTTACGCCACTGACGGAAGGCACATTGCGCCAACGCCTCTTTGCACTGGCGCGACGCACAAATTTCCCAACCAGCCGGATCGAAGTGATGGATGGCAGCAAACGTTCGCGTCATTCGAATGCTTTCTTCACCGGATTCGGCCGATTTCGAAAAATCGTTTTGTTCGACACATTAGTTTCGCAGCTCACCGAGCTGGAACTTGAATCGGTGCTTGCACATGAAATTGGTCATTACAAAAAGCGCCACGTAGTGAAGCTGCTCTGTGCTTCCGTCGCCGGCATCGTGGTTGCATTCGCCGCCATCGCATGGTTGGCGCGCCAGCAATGGCTTTATCAGTCATTTGGATTTGAGTATCGCGGCGGATTTGTAGCCATGGATGTCGTTCCTGCCATCGTGCTTTTTGCGCTGCTGATGGGAACAATCACTTTCTGGATCTCGCCCTTCATTCACATCTGGTCCCGCCGTTTTGAATACGATGCGGACGCGTTCGCCAGCAAGGCTATGGGCCAACCCGAATCATTGATTCAGGCGCTGCGCAAATTGAGCCAAAAAAACCTGAGTAACCTCACGCCCCACCCGCTCTACAGTGGCTTTTATTATTCCCATCCGACTTTGATCGAGCGGGAACGTGGGCTGCGAGTCGGGGCTTAGCGAGCTCAGCATCAAGGTCGAACCTTTCCCCTCAACCCGCTAACAAAATCAATACGTTCCCGGCGCCGAGTCTCTCTATGAGCGAAATCTCCCGGATATCCTCTTGCGCCTTCGGCAGTCCTTTCTAGCATCGTCTTCGGAGAAGCCGATCCACCTCCAAAGCTTCGAAACATGTCGAAGGTCATCATTGTAGGAGCCGGAATTAACGGTGTCACGACCGCGATCGAGCTAAAGAAACGGGGCCACGAAGTCCTGTTAGTCGATCCCGGACCGTTACCGCATCCGCTGGCCGCATCTACGGATATCAGCAAAGTCGTTCGCGCCGCTTATGGAAGAGATACCGACTACACAGAACTGGCAAACCGCTCAATTAAAGTCTGGCGCAAATGGAATGATGAATTCGGAATTGAGCTGTATCACGAGACCGGTGCCATGTTCGTGCGGCAGGGCGAGATGAAGCCAGGCGACTTCGAATACGAAAGCTTCAAAACGCTTCAGCGACGCGGACACAAGATCGAGCGCATAAGTTCAACGCAACTGGCGAAGCGATTTCCAGCCTGGAACCCTCAATTGTTTCACGATGGCGTTCTTGAGCTGGAAGCGGGTTATGCGGAAAGCGGGCGCGCAGTTGCCATGTTGGTTCAGCTTGCCAAGTCACTTGGGGTAGCGCTGCGCGAAAACGTCAGGTTTTCACGGCTTGATGAAGGCGCTGGTCGTGTGAAAGGCATCGTACTCAACAATGAAACGCGAATTGCGGGTGACTGCGTGGTCATGGCAGTCGGCGCCTGGACGCCATATGTCTTGCCTTTCACAAGGAAATTCTTTCGGAGCACGGGGCAGCCGGTGTTTCATTTGAAACCGGCGCGCCGTGATCTTTTTGTGCCAGAGCGTTTCCCCGTTTTTGGAGCGGACATTACAAGAACCGGCTACTACGGATTTCCAATTAACCGCGACGGAGTCTTAAAAATTGCAAATCACGGTCCCGGACGTGAGATGTCGCCCGATTCTTCGCAACGAGCGGTTACCTCTGAAGAAGAACAAAGACTGCGTAGGTTTTTGTCCTGGGCATTTCCGATGCTGGCCGACGCCCCAATCGTTTACAGCCGGGTGTGCATGTATTGCGAAACACACGACGGGAATTTCTGGATAGCGCCCGATCCGGAACGCGAAGGTCTTGTCATCGCTGCTGGCGATTGCGGACATGGATTTAAGTTCGCACCAGTGCTGGGCGAAATTATCGCTGACGCCGTGGAGCGAACATCGAACCCGATTCTGGAAAAATTTCGTTGGCGACCGGAAGTGCAATCGGGAACCAGCGCGGACGTTGCGCGTTTCCGCGAAGACGTTCATTAAACAACACGTCCAGGAAAAAAGGAGAGCAGCGCAGGGCGTGCAACACACTGACGAACGCGTCAGAGAAGATCTACTGACTGTGTGCAGTCGGGGCGAAAGCCTGCTCGATAACGTATCATCGCTGATTCGAGCGTACGCTTGCTTTCTGGGTTAACCTTTAGCTTGTCGTTTGTCGCCCCGGCTAACAGGGAATCGTTTGATGCGGGCCGACCTTCGGTTGTCCGGGAGGGGATTGGGTTCACGTTGACTTCTACGGAATCCGGGCAAGAAAGTTCCAAACTTTCTAGTGGTCCGCAGACACACGCACAGGCAAGAGCGAAAACGATGGAAACCACGGATGCTCGAGCCCTTTGAGAACGATGATTAAACGACTAACCAAATTCTGGACGCTAGGCGTTGCTGTCATTGCGTTAAGCGGCTGCAGCACGATGACCGATCTGGTCACGTCTAATATACCGGAGAGCCATTCCGGACGGCCAACTGTCGTCGTCAGTTTGCGGAAGCAGGAAGCTTATATCTACCGGTCCGGCTACGTAACTGCGTCCTCCAGGATATCGAGTGGCCGCGAAGGGTACCGCACGCCCACCGGCCGGTTCCGCGTCATCCGCAAGGATGAAGATCATCGCTCCAGCGTCTACGGCGACTACGTGGATAACTCAGGCCGGGTGGTCAAAGCCAATGTGGATAGCAGACGTGATGCGAAGCCACCGCATTCTCATTTCGTAGGCGCACCGATGCCCTTTTTTATTGAGTTCTCACCGGGCTATGGATTGCACCAGGGTTACCTGCCTGGAGAACCGGCATCGCACGGATGCATCCGAATGCCTTATTGGAAGGCGCGTCAGTTTTACAACGCGGTCCACATTGGAACGGTGGTAGTGGTAAAGCCGTAAAAGCAAAGCTCTATACGTTTCTCGCCTGCGATAACCGCCACCAACTAGCGCGGAATTCGGCCATCGAGTACACGGCGATACATTTGTTCGTATTGAGGAACTACCTGATCTGCCGAAAACATTTTGCGTACGCGAACACGACTTTCATTCCCTAATTCGAGAGCCAGCTTCGGAGACTCGATCAAAGCATCTAACCCCGCTGCGGCAGCGCTTATATCGGCGAACGGATAAAGCAGAGAAGACTCGCCGACAACTTCGGGGATACCGCCAACCCGAAATGCAACCACCGGTTTTCCATAAAATGCGGTTTCAAGGATACCGAGGCCGAAGCTTTCGTATTCGGAGGTGTAAAGTCCCGCATCGGCAGCTTGCAGGTATTCCTCTACCGTAGCCGTGTTTTGGCGGACAATGACGCTGTCGCGAACTCCGAAATCATCAAGTAACGGCTCATAAGGAGCAAAGTCTTCGCCTGCCAAGATCAGCAAGCGAATTCGCGTCCGGTTCTTCGACTCAGCAATCGTTCGCAGCAACAGATCGATTCGCTTGACCGGGCGAAGGTTCGACATGTGCAAAACCAGAAATTCGTCAGTTAGGCCCAAAGCGCGCCGAACTTCTTCGCGACTTCTCTTTGCCTTACTCGGCGTAAAGAAATTTGGAATCACTTCGATGGATCGTTGTATTGAAAACATTTGTTCGGTTTGATTCCTCAGGCTCTCCGAAACGGCCGTGACTGCATCAGAATGCAGCAAAGCATGCTCGATGGCCGGACGGTAATCGGGGTCCTGTCCCAACAGAGTGGTGTCGCTGCCATGTAAAGTTGTCACGATGCGCGGAGCTGATGACCCCACGATCTGGGAGGCCAGACACGCGGCTAAAGCGTGCGGCACGGCATAATGCACATGGAACAGATCGAGTTGCTGCGAACGGGCCACTTCCGCCATTTTCACCGCGAGAGGCAGTGTGTAATCGGGACACGGAAATAACGCGTTGTCCGCAAATTCAACTCGATGGAAGTGAAGCCCCTCCTGCGGCAAATCCAGTCGAACCGGTTGAGCGTAACTAAACAGAAACACTTCATGACCGCGACGCGCCAGCTCGGAACCGAGAGCCGTGGCCAAAATACCGCTCCCTCCGATCAGCGGAAAACATGCGATGCCTATTTTGAGCCCTTGTTCCATTACAGCCCTGTATATGCCCTGTCGAAGTCAGAAATTTCGTCGCGCTTGATGAATGTTACCGTGGAAGCGTCTGCCTTGCTGACGTAATGTTGTTCGCTGGCTCCCGCAACGTAGTGAGTGCACTGTATCACTGATTGCATCCAGCGGAAACGCGTATCGCGGGTCGGGCTGATCTGTTCAGGCCCGAATTCTTCTCCCGGAATTTCCAAATAGCGATCGCCGCCTTTGTGAAGCAAAAACTTACCACCGCGGTAACGAGCACGGACAATTTCGCCGTCATAAGGCAAATCAACAAAGTAATCCGGGACAGGCATGGCGCGTGCTCTAAATTCCGGCGCGCTGGATCTCTCCACCCTTATGCCTTCGAGCAATCCCATTCGCCTGTACACCTCGAGACAGAACTCGGCAACTGTCGAAGATTGCGTTGCCTTGAAGTGTTCCACCAGAGGTCGCTCGACATAGTTCGGAAGCTGCCGCGCAGTTTTTTCCTGCCATTCTGAAACGACCCGTTTTGCGTAAAGAGGTGAAAACTGCTTCTGGATCCGGTTTTCGAACTGAAAATTGAGAGAAACTTCGCGATCGCTGTGTCGATCTCGCAAAATCGTGGCGGTCTCCCGGGGATCATGATCACTATCATGAAAGAAAAACACAATTTCCCCGCCAACTTCCTTTTGCAGACGCCGTGCGGTTGCCATTTTCGCGAACAGGAATCGCTTCGGAAAAAATCCGCACGGTTGCTGGCCGAAACAGATAATTGGATGATCCATTGCGTGGAATCAGTCTCATTGTCCCGCGGGCGCCTGCGAATCGCGGAACAGAGTGTGCTGGAGAATTGGAGCCAGGATGAGAACGGCAGCGCAGCCGATGAAGTTGTACCAGAGGTAACCGATATTCGTCGTAGCAAACAGCAGAAACACCAGTGTCTGGGCAAAAAGTCCGGCGAAGAATACAGCCGACCCGGTAAGATGACGAATGAAGAACGCCGCTAGAAATAATCCAAGAATGCTCCCATAGAACACCGAGCCCAGTATGTTTCCCGCTTCGATCAGGTTTTCGACCAGGCTGGCGAACGAAGCAATGCCGATAGCAATCAAACCCCACGCTGCAGTAAGCGCTTTCGCTGCAACTACGTAGTGATGGTCGGTGGCATGCGGTCGAATCAGCGGACGATAAAAATCAATCGCTGTGGTGGAACCGAGAGCATTCAGGGTTGCTGCCGTAGCGGACATGGTCGCGCACAAAATCACTGCGATCAGTAGTCCGACAAGCCCGTGCGGCATTTGTTGAAGAATAAAAGTAATGAACACGTAATCGGACTCCTTGCTCTTCGGATCCGCGCCTGCTTGAACCAGCAGTGCCTTGGTTTGATCGCGCAGGTCCCGGGCCTGCGTTTCAAGTTCCTGCAGCCTGGCGATGGCTTTGTCGCGTTCGGCCACTGATGCATTGGGAACATCGCGAATGGCAGCGCGTTTTTGTGTGAAGACATCGTCGAATTCTGTTTGCAATGCCGCTAATTGCGCCCCATAGCCGCTATCCACCGCGCGTTGGTAGGCCGGCTGATTGAAATACATCGGCGGCTTTTCGAATTGATAGAACATGAAAACGATTGCCCCGAGTAGCAGGATGAAAAACTGCATCGGCACCTTCACCGCTGCGTTGAACAGCAATCCAAGGCGACTCTCCTTGAGCGAGCCTCCAGCCAGATAACGTTGCACTTGCGATTGATCGGCGCCGAAGTAAGAGAGCGCGAGGAAGAATCCACCGATCAGGCCCGACCAGAACGTGTATCGCTTGTGCGGGTCAACAGAGAAATCAACGGCCTGAAGTTTGCCCATTTTGCCAGCGACGGAGAGTGTATGTTCGAAGGAGAGATCGGGCGCCAGGCGGTAAACGGCGACGCCAAAGGCAATCGCCATGCCGACCATAATCACGATCATCTGGTAGCGTTGGGTGATGCTAACGATTTTTGTTCCACCGACGACCGTGTAGACAATCACCAGACCACCAGCCAGCCAGATGGTCAGGTTCAGCCGCCATCCCAGCAACGCGGACAAGACGATCGCAGGGGCGTAAACTGTAATTCCGGCGGCAATTCCACGCTGCACGAGAAAGAGAAATGCGCCCAGTAATTGCGTTTTGCGATCGAAACGCTTCCCAAGATATTGGTAGGCCGTGTAAACTTTCAACCGCTGATAGATCGGGACGAAGACGGCGCACACGACGACCAGCGCGAGCGGCTGGCCGAAGTAATTCTGAATAAAACCTATGCCGCTCTCGTACGCCTGCCCTGGCATCGAAAGAAAGGTGATTGGTCCCGCCTGCGTCGCCAGAACCGACAGACCGATCGTCGCCCAGCGAATACTTGAATCCCCCTTAAGATATTGGCCTAACGAGGCGCTGCCGCGTGTGCGCCAAAGACCATAAAGCGGAATCGCCAGAATCGTGGCGATGAGAACCAGATAATCCAGCCGGTTCACAAAAACCGGACAGTGAAGAGGTAGAGAAGCACTACCTCCAGTGCAAAAAGAGAAAGCGCCAGGCCATACGCTTTGCGCCAAAAGAACGCGTCTGCTTTATCATCCTCTACATTCATTTTCCCAAGGACAACATGTTTGCGAACAATCGGTAAGCTCCAGGGACTCCTGCCGGCAACTCCCGAAACCAGGAGTAGCTCGTGTAGATAAAGAAACCTTTGCCCACTTTTGCAACCAGGAGGCCACCGTCCAGTGGCTTTTCGTTAGGATCGTTGGATGAGAGGATCGGCACCCAGGCAGGATCCCACGTTTTAGGGAAATAAAGCCCGCGTTCCTGCACCCATCCTTCGAAATCTTTCGGCGTGATTTTGTTTGGCGTGGTCACAAGGGGATGAGTCGGCGCCAGCACGCGTACTTCCGCATTTTCATCGGTCACGCGGTCGCGGGAGATTTCCAGTGGATACGGCCCGAACTGCTCAGTCTTGAGATCGGAAAGCGTGTTGTACTGTACAATCACAACTCCGCCCGCCTTTGCATACTCGAAGAGCTCCGGTAACCAGTTAAAAACTCGGTCTTGGGTGTTGTACGCCCGGATCCCCAGCACAACAGCCGAAAACTGTGCGAGATTGGCGGCAGTGATATCGCTTTCGCTTAGAATCTTTACCGAATATCCGATCTGTCGGAGACATTCCGGAACATCGTCCCCGGCCCCGGGAATGTAACCGATCCGATCCCCTTTCTTGCGGATATCGGCGCGAACAACCTTCACTTCCGATTGCGGCATTAGGGTCTGCACGCCAATGTGCGGATAAGAAATTCTCACGCGCTCGAACGAGTAATCACGGCCATTCACGGAAACGACAGCCCGTAATGTCCCCTGAGTATCCTGTTCCGGCGGTGTCACTGTAAACGTTGCTGTCATCTCAGCGTTTGCGTTCTTCAAGTCGATCGGGATAGAGGCTGGATTCACTTTCCATCCCTCGGGAACAGCCAAATTGAGTTCTCCTTTCACAGGACCTGTTGCCGCAATGACGTGTACCGAAACCGCTTTTGCCTCGTTGGTTGGAAAAATCAGCACGTTGTCTGTCACCTTGGCGAAAACAGGCGGCGCAATAACCAGAGCGCGTCGTAGTTCTCCGGCCACCGGGTCAACCGTCCGGTATTTGGTGTCCAAGACGTAACGAAGCTCCTGGCCACTTACCTGAAGCAGAACTTCCAACGGTAATTCGGGCGGGTTCTCCGGCAGACCAACCAGGGTTTGGTCATCTACATCAAAGGCGCCGACCGTTCCAGGTTTACGAAGCCAATACGGTTGAGAATAGTAACTGTTTTCAGAAATCTTGCACGACAGATCCTTGGTAACCATCTCATTGGTTGGAAGGCTTGCGTCGATTTTTATCGAATCGGTCGAATCAAGACACCGTACGTTTTTGAGCGTGCCCGGAACAGTGGAGCGATTGATGGCCTCCAGCTTTATCGTGGCGGTCTGGCCGGGGTTGAAGGTCGCGTTGCTCGTCGATGCTTCCAGATGCAGGCCGAGACACTCTGCGATGATCTCGTCCACGGCCGATTTTTTTTCAGGGATCCAGGAGTCATCCTTCATTTCGCTCAACGTGTGCCGCAGTTTCAAAAGCTCTGGCAACGATGCCGCTGGATCCGTTGACCGGAATTGCGAAAGAATCCGATGAATGTCCGCTGCGACCTGGTCGGAACCTGGCACACGCGACCAGGTCGTGTTAATCCCGTCGAAAAGCGAACCAGTCATGGGCTTACCTTCCAATAACTTGAAATACTCTTTTCGCGCTCCGCGTCGCGGTGGACTACCCACGCCCTGACTTTTGTGCATGCTCAAACTGGCTGCCGCGATTTCCGTGTAGGCTTTACCTAAAAGCGGGTTGTAACCGCCGGCTTCCAGAACAGTCAAACCTGTTGGGTCGAAAGGAAGGTTCCGGTTCGAAAAGAAAAATGGAGATGTATTCCAAACAATGCGCGTGGCCTGCCACGGCTTCACAAATGCGAGTTGCTCCGGAAAACGTCTTGGATCGGCAGCGGCTGTGAATGCTTCCTGCGCCAAAATCGCTGACGCAGTGTGATGACCATGAGTTCGTTGATCCTCCGGACTAAAGCGCGTCACGATCACATCCGGCTGAAATTTCCGTATCACCCAAACGACGTCAGACAGAATTTTGTCGTGTCCCCATAAGCGCAAAGCCTCTTCAGCTGTTTTGGAAAAACCAAAATCAACTGCGCGGGAGAAGAACTGTTTCCCATGGTCGATGCGACGCGCTGCCAGCAACTCTTCCGTTCGAATGACGCCAAGGCGTTCGCGCAATTCCGGCCCAATTAGATTCTGACCTCCGTCACCGCGCGTGATCGATAGATAAGCGGCATCGTAGAGCGAGCCGTTCGACCACAAGGCCATGAGATTCGTGTTCTCGTCGTCGGGGTGCGCCGCGATGTAGAGAACACGGCCAAGCACATTGAGCTTTTCTAATGCGAGCTCGATCTCGCTCGCGTTCATTTGCTCCGGAGACAACAATGGAGGCGTGTCGGCACAATCCGCTGCGACGGTGACAGCCAGCATCGTGCCAAGGACCGCTGTGCACCCACAGCGCTTGGCGAAATGCTGCATCACGCGTAACCGCGCACTCTGCGGTGAACGTCCCATCGAGGCTATCGTCCCTGGTCCGAGATAGCCGCGTTACTTGTTGATATCCTGTTTGGCCTGGAGTCGATCGACGAGACCCTGGATAGCCTGCTTCTGCGCGTCACTTGGAGCGGCATCTTGCGCCTGTTTCGCATCTTTGAGGGCGCCAGCAAAATCGCCAGATGCAGATTTAAGTCGCGCTTCCGCCAGGTATCCGAACACTCCTTGTGGAAATCGCTTGGCCACTTCCTTAAAAACCTCCATCGCCTCGGTCCCCTTTTTCTGGTTCTGCAATTGCCGGCCATATGTATAAAGTTGCGGAGCGGCAGCTTTTTGAAGTGCCTGGTCCCACGTCTTCTTCGCTTCATCCGGCCGATTCAGCGCTTTGAGGATATCGGCCTTCGTACTGAGATTTTCGAACCTCTCCTCATTCTGGATTGAAAGATCGGCCCAGCGCAATGCTTCATCCAGATCAATGTTCTTGCTCAGACAAAACTGCGCCGCCTGATCCGGTGCCTGCCACGCAAACTGCCCTGCCCCTTTCATTTGAGCTCGGATATTCTGCAACGTCTGATTCGCATCGCTCACAGAGACTGTGAAAGGGACAGCAAGCTTCTCCCACTTTAGCGTCACCGCCGTCGAATCCGGTTTCAAATCTTCGAACTCGAATTCCAGCGCTTCTTCCGGCTGATCGAGCGGCTTCGGTTTCACATTCACGCGCAACGCATCGTCTTTCTGATCATAGCTGTAGCTCCCCCAACCCGTATTGGTTTTGGAAAAGATGACGGTCCAGGAATCCGGATTTGGAATCATGTGCAGGCCATAAGTCCCTTTATCCAACGGTTTCCCTTCCACTGAAACCGGATCGCTGAATTCGATCGTCGTATTTTCGTTTGCTCCGGCGCGCCAGACTTTGCCGTAAGGAACGAGACCGCCCCAAATTTTTCTTCCGTTCACCAGGGGCCGATGATAGTTGACGGTGATATCCGTCAGCGCGATGCGCTGTTTGACCTCGGCAGCCTGGCTGGTATCCGGCAACTTCAAATCGCTTTGTGCAAAAGCATTCTCATCAAGCACGAGAACGACAGCGCAAAAGGTAAATAGCGTGAGCGTAAGTGTTTTCATATTGTGGCGATAACCCTTCCCAGATTTTCGAAAGTCCGCTACCAGAATAATTCTTAAATTTCGTCCCAGATCACATCGAACTGCTTTCGCGATGGGTTGTCGCCATCGTATGGCTTGAAACCACGGATTTTTGTCGCAAAACTTCGGCTGAAGCAGACGAGAAACAGCTATCGAGAGGAACGCCTATGAACAATGGTCCAACTTTAAGTATCGGCCCAACTGGCCACGACGTGCGACGGCTTCAACGCATCTTTGTAATGATGAAAAGCCTTGATGCCGGCAGCATTACCGGCGAGTTCGAGAGTTCGACGGAACAAGCCGTCAGAGATTTCCAACAAGACGCAGGTTTGACCGTAGACGGGATTGCGGGACCAGAAACATGGCAGGCACTTCCAGCTGATCCCAATACGCCAACATTGCGCCGAGGTGCCTCCGGCAATTCGGTGGCGGGATTGCAGAAGGGACTCAAAAAGTATGGGACTGCTGTGACCGATCCAGGACCGGTGGACGGTGATTTCGGCCCGAAGACCGAAGGCGCTGTGAGGCAGTATCAGGAAGATCGTGGCATCTCCGTCGATGGGATCGTGGGTGATCGGACATGGTGGGCTCCCGCTGGCGCAGCCGGGGCGACGCTTGCTTCACTTTCAGAGCTTACGACGATTTGAAAAGGGCAAATGCAACAAGGCAACGCGCACGGCCCGCAGTGCATCGCGCTTCAGGAAGAGATCTTCTCTTTCGGGGCTGCTTCTTTTTTGGCCTGACGTTTCACCAATGTGATTTGCTTAATGCGTGCTGAGTCGGACGGACTCCACGTCGCGACATCGGGATCGTCTTTAAAAGCATTGTGAACAAGGCGGCGTTCGTATGAGTTCATGGGTTCGAGTTGAAGCGAACGTCCTGTAAGGCGCACGCGTTCCGCCAATTCTCGAACTCGCTGAACGATTCTGTCTTCTCTCATCGAGCGGTAATGTTCGCAGTCTACGATGACTTTTTCAGCATCCTTGTCCCGGGCCTGCAAGAGCCGGTTAATCAAAAACTGGATAGCCTCGAGCGTTTCGCCATTGCGGCCGATCAACCGGCCGCTTTCCTCGGTATAAATCTGGAGCGTTGCGTTTCCACCCTCATTCCTGGTCTCCTCGATTTGCACAACGAAACCGAGATAACCGAGAATGGTGTCGAGCAAATCCTTCGGCGTCATCATCGTTTCCGTTTCCCAGGCTGAGGAACTTTTTCCAACGTTGGCATGGGCTGTCGTTTATTCTGATAAAATTGCAAGATACTGAAAAGGTTCTGTGCGGTGTAATACAATGCCAGAGCCGCAGCAAAATTGTAGCAGATAAATAAAAAGATCAGCGGCATGAACATCATGATCCGCCGCTGAGTGGGATCGCCAGTCTTCGGTGTCATCGCCATCAGCCAGATCTGCGTGGCAGCCATGCATAGCGGAATGATATTAACCGGCCAGCCCAGCAACGGGAGATGCGCAACCGTATCTGGTTGGGAAAGATCCTTTACCCAGAGAAATTTGGCATTTCGCAATTCCACTGCCTGTCCCAGCATTTTGAACAACCCGAAAAAGATCGGGATTTGAATCATCATGGGCAAACAGCCGCCGACTGGATTGATGCCGTACTGTTTATACAGCTTCATCAACTCCTGATTCATGCGCGTCGGATCGTCCTTGTACTTCTCCCTCAACTCCTGCATTTTGGGGTTGAGCGCAGCCATCTGGCGCATGGAGCGGTTGGCGCGGTTTTGAATCGGCCAGAGCGTGAGTTTGATGATAGTGGTGAGAGCGAGAATGGCCAGTCCGTAATCGTGCAGCCAGCTATGGAGCAGATTCATGAAGTTGAGCAAAAACTGGCAAACGATCTTGAACATCCCGAAGTCCATGACTTCGGCTTCATTGTGCGGAAGTTGGGCAAGCCGATGATAGATCTTTGGCCCGGCATAAATCTGAAAACGAGCGGTGTGGGTCTGGCCCGGTTGCACTTCAAATCCCGGCATGCCCATGGCGCCTTCGACGGCTTGGAGTTTTTGCTCCGGTGAATAATCGATATCAAAACGCCGTCCCCATACGCTGGTCGCTTTGGCAGTGAGCGGCGCCATCAGGGTTGTGAAGAATTGATTGCTCACCGCAACCCACTCGGCGCCGGCAACGTTCTCCTGGTAATAAGGTCTCGCTGCGCGCTGGCCTATGCCAAGGAATCCTCCGCTGCTGCCAAACCAGCCAACGTCGATCCCTTTCGCCCGCCCATCGATACACCAGACCAACCGCGTATATGACGGATAATCCTTCGGATGAATCGGCGCTGCAGAGCCAAGGGCAACAAAATAAGCGGGGCCCTTATACGGCTTGCTTCCTCTGTTCTCCAGGTCCACATCCATTTCGATCACATAGTTGTCTTTGTTCTCGGAAGATTTTTCGAAGGAGAACTTTTTCCGAATGACGACTTGCTCCGGCGTCGTTCGCTCAAATTGCACAAACGAGTTCGTTTCGCCCGACGCGGTAAACTCAGGAAGTGCTGTTGGCACTGATGGCTGCTCAAGCATCGCCCCAATCGGCGCGCTGCCCGTCGAGTTAAGGATAACCCTCTGATCTTTTTCGGCGATTTGGTTGAGAAGAATGGCCTCCTTGATACCTCCGCCCCGATTCGTTAGGCGAAGCTCAACATCTGAGTTTCGCAGCGTTTCGATGTTTTCGACAAAAGCCGCCACTGGCTCGGCGGGCTTCGGCGTGGTTTCCGGGCTGGCAGGAGTGGGCGAAGGCAGGAAAACCTGCGGCGTTGCCGAGGGGGAAGCTTGCCCGGTCGCGACGGTCGCCGGCGCAGGCTGCGGCGACATCTTTTTCGCAATGTAAACCTGCCATCCTACGAGTCCGATGACACAAAGGATAACGACGATCCACGCGGTTCGATCCATAACAAATTCGGTTTCGCCCGATTACTCGCAAATCGTACGTCAGCCAGTCCGAGTCACACTGTGGGCCTGACATCCGTGCGGCGGCATCGGAACAGGATCATAACCGCGTCCGCCCCACGGTTGACATCGCGCGAGGCGTTTCAGCCCAAGCCAGCTTCCACGGCCGACGCCGTGTTTCTCTACCGCCTCCAGGAAATAGGCTGAGCAAGTCGGCGTAAACCGGCAACCCGCGTCAGGTCCACAGAGCAAACTGAGGAGCGGCGAAAGCGTCCATTGATACAGTCGAATTGTAGAACGAACCAGCCAGAGCATTACAGCAGAATAGAAGCGCGACTTGCGAGACGCAACCATTCATGTTCCAACGCCTGGTAGCTCGCATTTACGGCCGCTGGCCTTGCAACAACCACCATCCAGACATCCTTTCGCAAAGCGTGCTGATGCTGTCGCACAATTTCTCTCAGCCGACGCCGAACACGATTGCGACCAACCGCGCTTCCCAGGTGACGTGCGGTGATAAAGCCGGCCCGAGACATTCCGGAATCCGGAACAACAGCTGAGCCAAGGATCAGCAGCTTGCCCCGCTGGGAAGAACCATCTCGTCTTACACGCTCAAATTCCGAGGTCCGCTTCAATCGGCGTTCTTTCGAAAACGAGTAAGAAAGTGACGGCGGCATAACTACTTTGGAAACGACGAACCACTACGTGGAACAGAACAAAGTTTTAAATGAGGGAGTCTTCGGCAGCCGCCTTGAGCTGAATTTGTCATTGGTCGTCCGGTTTCGTGATTTAATCCGCATCCCGTACAGCAAAAGTCTTCTCCCGAACAAAATCCGGGAGAAGACTTCGCAAACCTGGATAGCCGGAATTACGGAGTCGGCGAGACCTCAGCAGGAGATTCGGTTGTCCCGGTCGTAGACGTTGAGGTGCTGGTGGTTGTATCAGTGGTAGAAGCCGGAGGGGTGGTCGCTTCCGTTGTGGTGGGTGGGCTCGTCGGCGCCGGAGTGACGGCGGGTTCGGTTGTTTCAGTCTTTTGCTCGCAGGCCGCGAGAAGCGCGGCACCGGCCAGAATGCAGATGTATTTTTTCATAGTGTTGATTGGAAGAGGCATATTGCTTTAACAGATTAATCGGAGCAAGGCAGTTTTGTAGCTGCATCGAACGACTGTTTTTCGGGAGCAAATGCCTGATCGAGGCCGATTAAAGCGGAGGCTCGTACTTGAGGCCATGAGCCTCAGCCACGGCGTGACATGTAAGGCGGCCATCGCGAGTGTTGATCCCTCCAACAAGAGCAGGTTGTTTCTTACAAGCGCCTTCGAGACCGAGATCAGCAAGCAATTCGACGTAACGAAACGTGACGTTGGTCAGTGCCTGAGTGGCGGTGCGCGCGTACGCCGCAGGCATGTTAGCGACGCAATAGTGCGTCACGCCTTCCTCAACATAAACTGGATCGAGGTGCGTAGTGGGCCGGGAGGTTTCCGCGCAACCACCTTGATCAATTGAAATATCCACGAGCACGCTGCCCGGCTTCATTCGTCGCAACATCGGGCGCGTAATTAATTTCGGTGCCTTCGCGCCGGGCAAAAGAACAGCGCCAATCAGTAAATCGCAATCCGGCATCAGCTCGAGCAAATTCGCCTCACTCGAATAGAGGGTATTTGCGCTGATGATGGATAGATCGAGATAACGCAACCGTTCGAGATCCACATCGAGTATCGTCACGTCTGCGCCCAGACCCGCCGCCATTCGTGCCGCATTCACGCCTGAGGTACCTCCTCCCACCACAACGACACGTCCCGGGAGGACTCCCGGCACACCGCCAAGCAACACGCCGCTTCCACCATTGTATTTGGCCAAAAAGTTTGCCCCCATCACAACCGACATACGTCCGGCGATCTCGCTCATGGGCTCGAGCAATGGCAAACGATGATCCACCTGGATTGTTTCGTACGCTATTCCTGTAATCCCCGATTTCAGTAAGGCTTCGGTGAGAGACTTGCTCGCGGCCAAATGCAGATATGTGAAGAGGATTTGGCCCTTCCGCAGCAATGGAAACTCGGCCGGGAGTGGTTCTTTTACCTTCACGATCATGTCAGCCCGCGCGAAAACGTCCTTCGCGTCGTCTAGAATTTCAGCGCCGGCTTTCACGTAATCGTCGTCCGAATAACCTGAGCCAACACCGGCATTTTTTTGTACGACTACTGAGTGACCGCGTCGGGTGAGCTGAGTCACGGCCGATGGTAACAGGGCGACGCGCTGCTCCTGTTCTTTAATTTCTTTAGGGATACCGATAATCATGTGAAAAGTGAAAGGTGATTAGTGATCAGCGAGAAGAAGGAATCAAGCCAAATTACTTCTCACATCTCATCGCTCACACTTGATCAGTTCAGAGAAGGGTCATCCGGGGCCGCAGCCAGCATCTTGTACCACGGGCCGAGACCGCGCATAATGTCGAACCACAAATTCGGCAGCCGCTCAAGTTTAAGCACTGCAGGATTAGCTTTGTGCCGAATCCAGGCTTTTTGTTTCATCTCGCTTTCAAGTTGTCCAGCCCCCCAACCTGCGTAGCCGACAAACGCACAAACGGTGATGAGTTTCGTTTGGTCTACTTCTTCAATCGTTTCTTTTAAGGTCAGCTTGTGATTAAGTTTCAGTCCCCCGCCCTGCTGCCATTCGAAAGCGGCAAGCATGAGTTGATTCCTTCCGACGGGTCCGCCGAGAAAGACCGGCACTTCAGCGAGATCGGCTGGCGGTGTCTCGGTCACCAAATCGGCTACCTGCCTATCCAGCGGCCGATTGATGATGACGCCGAGCGCACCCTCGCCTGGATCATGCTCGGAAATGAAGAGCACGGTTCGCCGGAAATTTGGATCGAGCATACTTGGATGAGCGACCAGCAATGAACCAGCGAGGCTTGCCGGAGTGGTCTCATCTTCAGACTCAAACATGTGAAAACTAGAGACTGCGACATGCGCTTCCGCAACCCTGCACCGGCAATTCCAAAGAGACGTAACAAAATTTTAATTAATTTTTAAGATAAAATTTGTTGCGATCTACTGGAAGCTCGTTTAGTAGCCTCGAAGTTTTTAAGATTGTTCTGGGGGGAACAGCCGCCCTTCACGCCTCTCGGGCGTGGGGGGCGGTAATTTTTTCGGCTGAAATTTCGCCGCTCCCAAGCTGCTGCAAAAAAGAATACCGGCAGCAATCGCTCACTGATTCGCCATTTGTCATCCGTCATTAATTCGGCATTCGTCATTCGTGGTTTTTCATCCGGTTTTAAAATCAGGACGAATTTCATGGCCAGTCGCATTCACTTTGGTGGCCCTGTTTATCGCGGCCGTGATCCTCATTATTTTTTGGCGCATCGAAACCTGGCCGGCGCGGATCGCTCAACAAAGCACCGCTCAACTGGAAAAACTTGGGAACGATTTGCGCAATGCGTTTATCGACATCGCCCAGTTGCAGCCGCGAATCACCATTAATAACCGCGTCTACGTGGAACAGACGACGCCGGTGAGTCAATTGGTGGTTTTGTCGCGGCGCATCGAGGTTGAACATGAATTTCTGCATACCTGGGTGGGAAGCTCCAAACGAGTCAAACTGCACGGGACATTCACCGTCAAAGCCGGTTTCGACCTGGCCCACGGCCTGTCCATCGATATCCGCCCGAATGAAATCGCCATCCACCTGTCACCTGCCCGAATTTTGAGTGTTGAGCAGGATCAGGTCGATGTCCTGTCATTCGAAAATGGCCTGTGGAACCGCATTTCAGGCCAGGACGTGCAAAGCGAATTGGCGATTTTGCCTCAGCTCGCGCGCGAAAAAGCGGCAGAAAGCGATTTACTTGTCGAAGCGGAGCGCGCGTTGCAGAAGCAGATTGAGGAACGCGTGCACGCTCCCCAACCGTTGCATCTGATTTTCGATGGCAGCACCGCAATTGAGCCAATGAATAAACGATGACGAACCACTGTCGAAGCTCGAATACAGATCAAGGAATGCTGCGTGATTGCCGAGGCAATTCGATTCCTTGTCATCCGCAGCGCAATTAAATGCTCTTGAAAAGTCGATTTTTATTTGCCGGTGTCCTGGTTTTGCTCGCGCTGTTGCTGGGGATCTGGCTTACCCCGTTTGCCGTTTCTCACGGTGTGCGTTGGTGGATCTGGTGGAGAGCACGACAGGAGGGTTTCACGGTTAAGGTAGATAAGATTGATGCACCATTTCTGCGTCCCGTCGTGATCCATCAACTTTCGCTAAGAAACGCGCACGACGACGCACTCCGGGTGGAAGTGGCAATCACAGACGTTCTCTTCGAATTGGACTTCAAGCACATCCTCCTGCACAGACAAGGTCGCGCTATTCGGAATTTGTCCATCCGGGAACTGCGAGCGGAGGTTCGACGGACTAAACCAACGGTGCGCGCGATCACTCGGCGCGGCTGGGCAACATTGCACCGACTGCTTCCAGCGAATTTCACTATAACCGACTCGGAGCTGCGGATTGAGAATGGGCCGACGCTGGTTTTCCTGCGAAATGGATTTCTATCGGCCAGTCAGGCCGAAGCAGGTCGCTTTACTGCGGCCGAGGTGATGATCGCGTCACCATGGTTTCACCAAACGTTTTCCCAATTACACGGTGCGACACATTGGGAAGCTGATCACCTGACCGTTGCGGGACTCAATCTCGCGCGCGGTCTCGATCTGCAGTCTGCGACGGCGGACCTTTCCCGCCTTGGAAATCAACGAGTGGGTTTGCAGTTCGACGCGGACGCGTTCGGCGGAAAAATTCGCGGGAACATCTCGCATGAATGGCGAACTCAACATTCCAACTGGAAAGTCGCGGGAGGTGCCACCGACATATCTCTCGAGCAAACTTCCGAAGCATTTGGGTTCACCGATCGTGTCAGCGGCTTGCTCCACGCGGCTAATTTCACTTTCCGCGGAAACTTCGCTGAGCTGGACCGAGTGACGGCGTCGCTGTGGAGCGAAATGACCGGGCTTACATGGCGCAATCGCACGGCAGAGGCAATCATGATCGGGGCAGCATTGTACAACCGGCGGATTCAACTCCAGCAGGTCTACATCAAACAACAGGCAAACCAGTTTACGTTGAGCGGAGAAGCTGCGTTTCCTGCAAGCGCGTCTGGATGGCTTACTCCGGATTTTCGCGGCACTATTTCCGCATCCATCGATCAACTTGGCGATTTCGCAGCTTTGTTTGGTGCAAACGCCGGAGATTTTGGCGGCAAAATGACCATCGATGGAGCGATGGATACGCGTGATCGCAAATTTGGCGGCCATCTCATGGTCGAGGGCGCTTCACTCACCCTATTCAGGACGGCCATCGACAATCTCAGCGCGAAGCTGAATTTGAGAGCCAATGAATTGGAGATCGAACAATTGGCCATGACCCGCAAAAACGATTCGCTTAGCGGCCAGGGCAAAGTTGATTTGTCGGGCGAACACAACTACTCGGGTACGCTCGAGGCCCGATTAAATAATCTGGTCGAGTATTTGCCCGTCCCACTCTCGACAGGTGAAAAAGCAAAGCCTGCCCCGGCAGACGTTCAGGCCACCATCAATTCCACGAATTGGGATATACGTGGTGTGATCCACCTTTCCGATTCAAGCCCCGTGAGTTTCACCGCAAACTTTCCTTTGAAGATCGGATCCGATTGGAATGCCTTCCGTCTCTCTCCGCTAACGCTTACAGTGAATTTTCCATCAATCTTTCTTGCAAAGGCGCCTCAGCTGTTTCAGCCGCCAGTTTTCCATGATGGCATTCTGAGTGGAAGCGTTTCACTTTCTGAAACATTGGAACACCCCCGAATCGATGGCGACATCCAACTGTTGAACGGCAAATTGTCAGGCGATAGCAGCGCTGTGAATCTTACCGAAGCAAGCGGTCGCATGGTTTTTGGGGGAAACCGCGCCTCAATAGAATTCCTCAATGTCGCCACACAGGATGCAGAGCTGTCACTCGCCGGAGAGATTGATTTTCAGGATATCAGTAACGTAACAATCAAAATCAATGGATCGATGCCCGTGTTCGATCTGACAGCCCGGCAGATGAATTGTATGAGTAGAATTGAGTTCGCTCCGGCGCCGTTTACTCTCGCGCCGGCTGTCGCAGAAGTACAGTTCTGCGGAGGGTTGTATCAGCCAGATTGGATCGTGGCCCTGAAAGAGCATCCCGTCACCCAATCGATTGGCGCTGCCGATCCGAACGAAGTTACGCGAGAATTTCCACTTTGTTTCCAAAGCGCCGCGACGAACTCCAGCCCGCTGGTACTGGGAACATCTCCGCGATCAGCACAGGCCTCGGCAACACCGCCCCGGAGAAAACCAACGAGCGAACGTTAGCGAGTACTTTAGCACACTGCTGTTACGTTTGTGCGATCACGAGCCAGCGTGAAAGTTTCTCTTCAACCTCAGGTGTGAGATTGATATTAAACTCCGCGCCAGCGTCGAGCCGCAGCAGGTTGCCATTTGCGCGATTGAACAGCAATCGGACTGGCTGTCGCCCGGGCGAACTGGCAAGGATCCTCCGGACTTCGCGTAATTCGTCGCCCGTTGCAGCAGCAGAGAATTGGAGGAGCACCGGCGATGCCTGCTCTGCCTGCAACGAGCTCGCAGTCGCGCCATTGGATTTTTCGGATGAAAGCGTCCTGATGTCCTGCGCCACAGCACGCGGGATCTCGTCGCGCTTGTCGAGGGTCGCTTTAATTTCAACAACACGCCCGACCACGAGGGCTGCTGCAGTTTTCAGATAAACTTCGTTCCAAATCACTACTTCCAGCAAATCCGCGCGATCTTCGATCCAAACTACGGCGAATGGTTTACCCTCTTTTCGCGTGAACTTTTTCTCAACCTGCACGATTGCACCGGCGATCTTGAACGAAGCTCGATCGTCCAATGCGCCCAATGAAGCAATCGAGCGATAGTTTTTTGCTGCGAAAATGTCGGCATAAGCGTCCAGTGGATGGCCGCTGACATAAAAACCGAGCAGCTCTTTCTCATAGGAAAGTTTTTCGTGCTCAGTCCAGGAAGTGAAATTTCTCTTTCTAGATCCCGTAGGAGCAGTGGCTTCGTCAAAAAGTGAAACCTGACCCGCGGTCCGGTCGCGTTGGGCCGCAGCGGATGCCAGGATCGCATCGTCGATGCAACTAAAAACCTCCGAACGGTCGCGCCCGAGGAAATCAAACGCGCCGGCTTTGATAAGGCTTTCGAGCAACTTTCGGTTCGCGATGCGCGAATCCAGTCGAGCGCAGAAATCTTCGAGCGAAATGAAATCACCTCGCTCTTCGCGTTCGCGAATCGCCGCTTCCATGGCAGCCTCACCAACGTGCTTGATAGCAGCGAGGCCATAACGGATGGCATTGTATCCGCTGCCATTTACGGCGGCCGGTCTTGTATGCACCATTCCTTTGCCGTCACTGCCTGCGGCGACGGTTTCAGGAATGAACTTTAATCCACTCTTATTGATGTCCGGTGGAACAATGGAAATGCCCATCCTTCTGCATTCGCCTACAAACACGGAAATTTTGTCCGTGTTGTTGATTTCGTTGCTCAGCAACCCTGCCATGAATTCCACCGGGAAATGCGCCTTGAGATAGGCGGTTTGATAACTTATGACCCCATAGGCTGCACTGTGGCTCTTGTTGAAACCGTAACCGGCGAATTTTTCCAGCAAATCGAAAATAGCATTGGCTTTTTTCTCCGGAATCTTGTTCGTGCGCGCACACCCTTCGATAAAGTTCTTCCTCTCTTTCGCCATTTTCTCCTTGTCCTTCTTTCCCATGGCCCGACGAAGAAGATCGGCTTGCGCGAGCGAGTACCCGGCGAGTTTGCTCGCGGCGGCCATTACCTGTTCCTGGTAAATCATCACACCGTAGGTGTCGGAACAGATACTTTCCAAAAGCGGATGCAGATACTTGATCGGCGTAATCCCTTTTTTTGCCTTAACGTATTCCGGGATCAGTTCCATGGGACCGGGGCGGTAAAGCGCAATCAATGCGATGATGTCATCCAGCTTCTTGACTTCGAATTGCTTCGACAGGCTGGTCATTCCTCCTGACTCCATTTGGAAAAGACCAATCGTTTCGCCGCGGTTGTACAGGGCAAATGCAGCTGCGTCGTCGAGTGGAATATCTTTCAGCGAGAAGCTTGGCTCGCGTTCATGGATCAAAGCCAAGGTATCCTCAATGACGGTTAACGTCTTTAATCCGAGAAAATCCATTTTCAGGAGGCCCAGATCGTTGAGCGGGCCCATCGCATACTGGCTGATCACGTCATTGCCTTTGACGTCACGACAAAGCGGGATGTAGTCAGACAGATCGCGATCGCCGATCACCACTCCTGCGGCGTGGACCCCTGCATTGCGTGACAAGCCTTCAAGGATTTTCGCGTGATCGAAAAGCTGCCGTGTCTGTGGCTCCGTGGCCACGGCTCGTTTCAGTTCCGGATTTTTTTCCACTGCCGTTTCAAGCGTGATATTCAGCTCGTTCGGGATCATTTTCGCGACGCGATCGGCATCGCGATAACTCCAGCCCATGACACGCCCCACGTCGCGGACCACGCTCTTGGCTTTCAGTTTGCCAAATGTAATGATCTGGGCCACGCGGCGTTCGCCATACTTCTGCCGAACGTACTCGAGCACCTCTCCGCGACGCGCTTCGCAAAAATCGACGTCAATATCAGGCGGTGAAATGCGGTCCGGATTCAAGAACCGTTCGAAAAGCAATCCAAACTGGATCGGGTCGATGTCGGTGATTCCGAGAACATAAGTAACCATCGAGCCGGCAGCCGATCCACGGCCGGGTCCCACGGGAATACCTTTCTCTTTGGCGAAATGAATGAAATCCCAAACAATAAGCAGATAACTGACGAAGCCCGTTTTCTCGAACACGCCCAATTCATAATCGAGGCGCCGGATCAACTCGGGGTCGTTTGCCGCGCGCTCTCCATATCGCCGCCGTAATCCTTCGTAACAAAGATCGCGCAAGTATTCCTCTCGCGTTTTTCCTGCTGGAACGGGGTAATCGGGATATTTTGAATGCCCAAACTCAAGATCGAGATGACAGCGTTCCCCAATTTTTAGGGTGTTGGCGATGGCTTCGGGAAAATCACGGAATAGCTCGCACATTTCGGCCGGGGACTTGAGATACAGTTCCGGCACATAACGCATGCGGTTTTCGTCCTGCACCATCTTGCCAGTGCCGATGCAAAGCATGACGTCATGGGCCTGATGATCGCTGCGGCGCAAAAAATGAACGTCGTTGGCCGCAACCAATCCTACGCCAATGTCTCGCGCGATTTGCGGCAACACGGTCATGCATCTGCGCTGTTCTTCGATGCCGTGATCGTGCAGTTCGATGAAAAAATTATCTGCACCAAGGATGTCCCGGTATTCGGCTGCGCTTTGCTTCGCTTTCTCGATGTTGTTGGCCTGGATGGCGCTGTTGATTTCACCGGCAAGACAGCCGCTGAGACCAATCAACCCCTGCGATCTTTCTGCCAACAGCTCCTTGTCAATTCTCGGCGCGTAATGGAACCCTTCGAGATGAGCGGTGGTTATCAACTTCACGAGGTTCCGGTAGCCAGTCTCGTTCTCCGCCAGGAGGGTGAAATGATAAGCGGAGTCCCGCCGCGATCCCGGTTTGTCCTTGTGGGAGCCGGGAGCAATATAAGCTTCGCAACCAATGATCGGTTTTACCCCGGAGCGCTGCGCTTCCTGATAAAATTCAATCGCGCCGAACAAATTACCGTGGTCCGTAATTGCCACGGCTGGCATTTTGAATTCCGCCGCTTTTTTCATCAGCTCTTTCATCCGAATCGCCCCATCAAGCAGCGAATATTCGGTGTGCAAATGCAGGTGAACGAAAGAGTCGCGAAACATCAGTTTTCAGTATAAGCGCCAAAAAAAAACTTTAGCAACTTTGCCAAGCAAATCATCGCGAATGAACTGAGAAATAGGAAAAATTGCATTTGGCCGCGTGGTTTCGTGCCTCTCCCTTGATCAAGGGGAGAGGATTAAGGTGAGGGGTATCTCGGACGGCGTGACCGCAATTAAGACGAATCCTTCTCTCGCATTGCAAAAACTCAAAAAATTCGTGATTGCAATCATATCGCGGCATTGCTAAGAGAGCGCGTGCTGCGTTTAGCTTTCGATTACAAGATGCCGCGCGACGCTGAGTTTACCTGAGATGAAAAAACTGGAAGCCATCATCAAACCTTTCAAGCTCGAAGAGGTCAAAGAAGCGTTGGCCGAGCTCGGGATCGAAGGGATGACCGTCACCGAAGTCAAAGGTTTCGGCCGGCAAAAAGGTCACACTGAGATTTATCGGGGCAGCGAGTACACCGTTGATTTCCTCCCAAAGGTGAAAGTTGAAGTAGTGATGGCGGATGACATGGTGGAAAAAGCTGTGACCGTCGTCGTTGCCGCAGCCAAAACCGGAAAGATCGGTGATGGAAAAGTGTTCGTTCTCCCGGTGGAACACGCGGTTCGCATCCGTACGGAAGAGATCGGGGAAAAAGCAGTGTGATGGTGTCTGGCGCGACCTCCGACATTTTGCCGGAGCGGGTGTCCCCTGCATTCATGAAGATCGCTGGGATTTGTGCGATCTTGACAGCCGCCACAACGATTGCGGTTCATTGGCTGCCTGATCTATGGAGCAGCGCGGCGACGTTCGAATCCCGGGTCCAGTTGCATCACAACGCTATTTACACGGCCCGATTGTGGATCGTGCTGATCCATTGCGTCCTCGTGGCAATTTCGATGGCGCCAATTCCCTTTTTGTTGAACGGAATGGCCAGGTTGATTGCTCTGTTCGGATTCGCCTGTTATCTCGTATTCGCTTTTGTGGAGATTCTCCGAACGTCATTAATGATTTTCGCAGTGAACCGTTCCTGGCGAGCCGGGTACGAAACCGGCAGCGACGACCTGCAAAAACAGACTTTTCGCGATGCGCTCGAGTCATTCGCAGGTGTCAATGACGCCCTTTTCTTCTTGTTCTTTGCGGCGTTCACGGTCGGCCTTTTCTCTTATGGATTGGCACTGCTGGTCAGGCGCGGTGTCACCCAGGCCATGGGCTTGCTGTTCTTACTTTGGGGTGTGCTCAATCTTCCCGACCTCGTCGGCGCGATCGCTGGAAATGAAGCGCTCAGTAAGGGATTCGAGTGGGTCGGCCGTTACTTTCAACCTGCTGCCAGAGTTTTAATCGGCGTCTGCCTCTGGAACGTCAGCTCACAGATGCGCACTTCGTAACTATTTTACCAACCTCAACTATCAACTAACGACTCCTCAATATGGCCAAAGACAAAACTCCATCCGACGTCAGCAAAATGATTAAAGACGGCAACGTGAAATTGATCGACTTCAAGTTCACGGATTTGCTGGGCACCTGGCAGCACTTCACCACCACACTGACTGAATATAATGAGGAGATTTTCACCGACGGCCTCGGCTTCGACGGATCGAGCATTCGCGGCTGGCGCGTGATCAATGCCTCGGACATGCTCGTTATTCCGGACGCGACGACTGCGTGGATCGACGTTTTTAACGCCGAACCAACGCTGAGCCTGATCTGCACCATCGTCGACCCGATTACCCGCCAACCGTACGATCGCGACCCGCGCGGTGTTGCTGAGAAAGCCGAGGCCTATCTGAAGTCCACGGGCATCGCCGACACTGCGTTCATAGGGCCGGAAGCAGAGTTTTTTATTTTCGACGATGTGCGATTTGCGAATAGCCCTAACGCGGCGTCGTACATGGTAGATAGCGCCGAGGGACACTGGAATAGCGCGCGCGAAGAGTTTCCAAACCTCGGGTACAAAATTCGAGCCAAGGAAGGTTATTTCCCTGTCTCGCCGATGGATTCGTTGCAGGACATTCGCAACGAGATGTGTCTGGAACTGGAAAAGGCAGGTGTCGCAATCGAACGCCAGCACCACGAAGTCGCGACCGCGGGCCAGGCTGAGATCGATATCCGTTTCGCCCCTTTAAGACGCATGGCCGACAACATGCAGTATTACAAATACATCCTGCGCAACGTGGCCAAACGGCATAACAAAACCGTGACCTTCATGCCAAAACCGATCTTCGGTGATAACGGCTCGGGCATGCATACTCACATATCGCTTTGGAACGGCGATAAACCGCTGTTTGCCGGAAACGGCTATGCCGGGTTGTCCGAGCTGGCGTTGTTTTTCATCGGCGGAATTTTAAAACACGCGCCTGCACTCACCTGCCTGACCAATCCCACCACGAACAGCTATAAGCGGCTCGTCCCCGGATTTGAGGCGCCGGTCAATCTCGCGTACTCGGCGCGGAATCGCTCTGCTGCGATCCGAATTCCAACCTATTCCCCCAGCCCAAAAGCAAAGCGCATCGAATTCCGCACACCGGACGCCGCTGCAAACCCATATCTGGCGTTCTCGGCAATGCTCCTTGCGGGTCTCGACGGAATTCAAAACCGCATGGACCCCGGCGATCCCCTCGACAAAAATCTCTACGAACTGCCCCCGGAAGAACTCGCGCAGGTGGCGAGCGTCCCGGATTCACTCCGTGGCGCAATTGAAGCCTTGCAAGCCGATCACTCGTTCCTGTTGCGCGGCGATGTCTTCAACGAAGATTTCATGGCCAATTGGATCGACATGAAACAAAAGGAGTACGACGCGCTGCGTCTTCGCCCTCATCCGTACGAGTTTTCGATGTATTACGACGTTTGATCGTCGCGTGTCATTCCGAGCGAAGTCGAAGAATCTCTGATTATCTAGCCGTTGGATTTCGCCAGACGCGCGAGATCACTTGCTAGAAAAACCGGGCTATGAACATCGCGCGACTTCGTTCACTTGGCTTCGCGGCGCTGTTTGTCTTGTTTGCGGGAGCCGGGTGCCATCGATCCGAACAAACGACATTACAGCCAGGTGTTTCACCGTCACCCCCGACGCTTCCGCCCAAGATCACCCCGTCCGCCCCAGATGCATTTTATGATCCGCCTGCGGACTCCGCTCGCACACCTGGCACCTTACTACGGAGCGAGCCGCTCAGAGATGTAGTCCTCCCGCCTGGCGTACGAGGCTGGCGCATCCTTTATGCAACCACCGTGGACGATAACACACCGGCGACGGCGGTCGCGACAGTGTTTG
>DASREH010000037.1:0-3424 GCA_035652195.1 Candidatus Udaeobacter sp.
AATCGCGCTTCTAATAATTCTCATCTCCCTGCGGCATGTGCCGGAGAGTTCGGATAAGGAGAGCAAAGGACTCGATTGGTTAGGCGCGATTCTGGTAACGTTTGCCTTGGGGACGTTGGTTTACGGCCTCATTGAGTCCTCACGTCTCGGTTTGGGCAATCGATCCGTTCTCGCAGCCCTCATCATCGCTGCCGTGCTAACCACTGCCTTTCTGCTCCTTGAAGCGCGGGTTCAAAATCCCATGCTGCCGCTCGGTTTATTTCGATCGCAAACATTTACCGGAGCGAACTTGTTGACGTTCCTGCTTTACGCCGCGTTGGGTGGCACTCTGTTTTTTCTCCCGCTCAATCTCATCCAAGTCCAGCATTATTCGGCCACGGCCGCCGGCGCGGCTTTCCTTCCGTTTGTCTTAATCATGTTTTTGTTTTCGCGGTGGGCAGGCGGCCTGGTCGAAAAATATGGCTCAAAAATCCCGCTGGTCGCGGGCCCATTAATTGCAGCTGCCGGTTTTGCACTATTTATGTTACCCGGTTTGAACGCAGGGTACTGGCGAACATTTTTTCCTGCCGTTGCTGTGCTTGGAGTGGGTATGGCCGTCAGCGTGGCGCCTCTCACCACGACCGTTATGAATTCGGTCGCGCCAAATCGCGTTGGCATTGCCTCAGGCGTGAACAACGCCCTTGCGCGGGGAGCCGGGTTACTCGCAATCGCCGTTCTTGGAATTGTAATGCTCCATTCATTTAATCGCGCGATCAATTTGCGATTGACTGAGGCGAACGCGCAGCCTGCCGTTTGGCGAGCGTTGCAAGATCAACGGAGTAAACTTGCGGCTGCGTCCGTTCCTGCGGAATTGGATCAGGCTACACGAACATTGGTCGAACAAGCGATTGGCGAATCCTTCATTGACGCGTTCAGAGTTGTCATGGGAATCGGCGCAGCGCTTGCAATTCTGAGCGCGATCGTTGCGTGGCTTCTGATCGGCACACCAGCGCAAAGAAAATCACCGCTCTCGACAAAAGCTTTCCTGGATTAGGTTCCTTTGCTTAGGCTGAGTCTCTATGGAGAAGAAAATTTCCGGACTTCACCATGTGACCGCCATCGCTACCGACCCACAACGGAACCTCGATTTCTATGCTGGGCTGCTCGGTCTTCGTTTTGTAAAACGCACTGTCAACTTCGATGATCCGGGAACATATCACTTCTACTTTGGCGATCGCCGCGGAACCCCTGGAACAATTCTGACATTCTTTCCATGGCCGGGTGCACGCCGTGGAACTCGCGGGACCGGGCAGATCGAGGCAACCGCATTTGCAATCTCACCGGACTCGATGGGTTACTGGTTTGAGCGCCTAAAACAGCAGCACGTTGCTGTGGAAAAATCGGCGTGGCGTTTTGGAGAACCAGTAATTCGGTTCGTCGACCCTGACGGGCTCTTGCTCGAACTGGTCGCTTCTGCGTCCGCGTCTGCAGTCGATCCGTGGCTGGCAAGCTCAGTTCCTCCAGAGCACGCGCTTCGCGGATTCCACAGTGTCTCCGCTGCACTGGAAGGCTACGAAAAGACGGCGCATTTGCTCACCGACACATTTGGCTACCGTTTGATCGAAGAATCGGAAAACCGTTTTCGATTCGCGTCGCCTGACGAAGGTGCCGCTGGGCGAATCGTCGATCTCCTTTGCGTTCCTGATTCGGGATTTGGAACCGTGGCAGCGGGATCGGTGCATCACATTGCATTTCGCGCCAGCGACCAGGAGGAGCAACTGCATTGGCGGAAGCGGCTCGTCGAGCTTGGATACAACGTCACACCGGTCATCGATCGCATCTATTTTCATTCGATTTATTTTCGCGAACCGGGCGGTGTGCTGTTTGAGATTGCCACCGATCCGCCGGGGTTCACGCTGGACGAAACCATCGAAGAACTCGGAACCGGTTTACGTCTGCCACCCTGGTTGGAGTCTGCACGGTCGCAAATCGAAAGAATTCTTCCGGCGATTCAATTGCCGCAAAACTCATGACGCCGGATTTCATTCACGAATTTATCCCGGGTAATTCGACGCGAACGTTGCTGCTATTACACGGAACAGGAGGCAACGAACGCGATCTTCTTCCACTCGGACGCGAACTCGATCCAAACGCTTCATTGCTCAGTCCACGTGGGAAAATTCTCGAGAACGGAAACCCGCGTTTTTTTCGGCGATTAGCCGAAGGGGTATTCGATCTGGAGGATTTAAAGATGCGAACAAACGAGCTGGCGGACTTCGTTACGGCGGCGATTCAACATTACCGGCTCGAGCGCAACCAAATTGTCGGGGTTGGGTATTCCAACGGGGCTAATATCGCCGCAAGCATGCTGTTACTTCGCCCGGAAATCATGGGCGTGGCGATTCTATTTCGCGCGATGGTACCTTTGATTCCGGATAAGCTGCCTGACTTATCATCGGCGCGCGTTTGGATCGGAGCCGGCGATCAGGATCCGATTATTCCTCCATCCGAGGTTCAACGCCTTGTGGAACTTCTTCGCAGAGCACACGCGGAGGTTACCGTTCGGTTTTTTCGTGCCGGACACGGCCTAACGAACGATGATGTCGAGACGGCAAGGCAATGGCTTAAGCAACTTAAGCCGTCAAGCGAAGCAGGATGAAAACCAGCCGGCTTGAAGCATTCAGCGATGGGGTTCTTGCCATCATCATCACCATCATGGTGCTGGAATTAAAAGTACCACACGCAGTAGAGCTTTCTGCGCTGAAGCCTCTCCTCCCCGTGTTATTGAGTTACGTGCTAAGTTTTATCTACATCGGCATTTACTGGAACAATCATCATCATCTGTTTCAGGCTACCGAACACGTCTCCGGCGGAATTCTCTGGGCAAATCTGCATTTGCTCTTTTGGTTGTCGCTCTTTCCCTTTACCACAGCCTGGATGGGTGAGAACGGCCTCGCCCAAATACCAAGTGCTGTGTACGGTTTTGTGTTACTGATGGCTGCACTCGCTTATGAAATTCTGCAGCGAGCCATTATCAACAAGGAAGGCCGAAACTCTCTTCTGGCGCAGGCTGTAGGGACCGATTGGAAGGGAAAACTCTCTCCGGTGATTTATCTGGTTGCGATCCCACTCGCATTTGTGAACCCATGGATCTCGGGAGGCTTGTATGTGCTTGGGGCGCTCCTTTGGTTGGTCCCCGAACCGCGGATTGAGCGCAAGCTGGAAAAACGCGAACAGGTAAAACAGTCCCGCAAATCAAATCGCGATCACAAGCGATCGCGGTCGGCGCCATGAACCAGGGCGGGAATTCGATCGCATTTGGCGCACCCGGAATCGAGCCGCGCTGGACTTCGAGCGCCAAAGAAGGCGTGGGCACCGCCTATCACACCAGTTGCCGTGTCTGGTTCACTCTCAGCCACGGCATCGTGAACGAAATTTATTATCC
>DASREH010000038.1:0-24955 GCA_035652195.1 Candidatus Udaeobacter sp.
GAAGTTTCGCGCGACCAAGTGCTCGCGCTGGATTGGAATACAAAGCTCCGGCTTCGACGGCGATTTCGAGAACATTCCGCAGTACCATCACCGTGTTGTTGGCGCGAGTTCCACTGAAGTCCCGAAAGACTTTGGCCGCCCAATCCCTGCAATCGCGCTCGGAGAGACGTTGGACATCCGTTTCTGCCAAACTCGGCCATGATCGCAACAAGGCCGTCAAAACCTGTTCGTAATACTTTCTCGTGGACAGCTTGATGTGAGCGTCGGCCTCCAGGCGCTCGCGATAGATCGCGACAGCATCGGCGACTCGCATCTTGCCTACACGGACAGCCATTACGGAGGCTGCTCGAGCGCGAAGCTTGTGAATCTCGTCGTTTAGTCGCTGGCGCGCGACCGTCAGCACCGGCGTCTCAAGGGACTTGACGTGCAACTTGCCCGCGACCCGCACTCGAACGTAGTATGTGCCGGAGGGAGTATATTTGACGAGGTTCTCGCCACATCGCTTCCATGTCTGCTCTGGAGCCGAATTTCTTGAAAGCATGGGACAGTATCAAATGCCAGTATCAAAAAGTTGCTCTTGGGCGAGAGCAAGATTGCCTCTTTCCCTAGTAAATTGGGCCTGTAGCTCAGCGGTTAGAGCAGGGGACTCATAATCCCTTGGTCCCAGGTTCGAATCCTGGCGGGCCCACGTTCAAATCGTACATTTCGAGTTGCAGCCGCGCGCGCCAGGAGCATCCGGGTCTTCAGAAACGAATCAGTTAGTACGATGAAAGCGTTGTTTTCAATCATGCTCGCATTTGCCATTTCCATTGGCACGGTTGAAGCCGGACCGGTGAGAACAGCGAAACATGTGGCAAAGAGCTCCGTACAAACTGCCAAGAACGTCGGCCACAGTGTTGTTAAGGGCACAAGAAGAGCCGTGCACACTGTAGTTTCTACGTTCACGCCATAGGGTAACGCGAGTGTCTAGATTCAAAGCTGCCAGTGGCGATGCCAGAGCGGCCGCCATTGGCCAGCTTTGCCTGACGAGTGGACCTGGTCTGGCAAACGAACTCTAATTAGACGGGAGAATGTCCGCGCTGTCTTTGATCAATGAATCGAGCTTGTTAAGATCGATGGGTTTGACAAGGTGGTGATGGAATCCTGCTTCGCGACCTTTGCGAATGTCATCCTCCATACCAAAGCCGGTGAGAGCAATGCCGAGAACTGCGCGCGTGGATTGAAGCTTTTGCACTAAGTCGATGCCGCTGCCGTCGGGCAACGCCAAATCGCTGATCAATACGTCAAATTGTATCTTCGAGCTTAAATCCAGAGCAGACTGAAGATCGAAGGCGGATTCAACTTGATAACCACGCCGCCGCAGCAAATTGGTAAGCGACCGGTTCGTATCTTCGTGATCTTCAACAAGCAAAATGCGCATGCCGCGAGGGTGGGGCCGCGCTGCAGAAACAACCGGAGCGAACTGAGGCGCAGCTGTCTCGCACGTTGGAAAAATCAAAATAAATTTGGATCCCATGTTTCGACCGGCACTTTGCGCTGAAATTGTTCCGTCTTGGGCTTCCACTAGCGCCTTGCTAATCGCGAGCCCAAGGCCCAGTCCGCCGAGCTGTGTACGGCCGCCTTGTTCGAAGGCATCAAAAATTTTAGGCAGTGCTTCCGGCTCAATTCCCAAGCCGCTGTCTGCAATCTCAACGTGCAAGTTGCCCTCAGCGTCGTTGCTCGTAGAGAGAACAATCCGCCCGTCATTTGGCGTAAATTTCACCGCATTGTTTATCAGGTTCCAAAAGATTTGCTGAAGTCTCGCCGGGTCTGCTCGCAACTGGACCTTACGTGCGCCGAGATTTACGGAATGCAGCAGATGCTTGCGGTCGATTTCCGGCTGACAAATCTCGAGAGCATTTTGAAGAAGGATGTGAGCGTCGACGACATCAAAATTCAGCTGCACCTTACCCCGTTCGATCCGGGTTAAATCGAGTAAGTCGTCAATCAACCGCGCCTCTAATTCCACATTGCGCCGGATCATTTGGAGGGATTCATGAATTCCATCCGGTAATCCAGGCTCGCTCTCCAAAGCCAGGGCAGACGCGAGCACCGGTGTAAGTGGGGTGCGCAACTCGTGACTGAGCATGGCTAGAAATTGATCTTTGGCCATATTGGAGCGCGCCTTTTCCGCCAATTCGAGATTGGTCTTCTGTAATTCTTCCTGACGATTCTGAAGCTCGGTCGCGAGCGACTGTGATTGCTTCAGCAAATTCTCCGTACGCGTGTTAGCTTCAATTGTGTGAAGGACGATGCCGATGCTCTCGGTTAACTGGTCCAAAAATGCCCGGTGCGTGGAGTTAAAACGTTCGAGCGAGGAAAGCTCCATGACTCCTTTGATTTCTCCCTCAAACAAAATCGGCAGCAGAATAATGTTCATCGGTCGCGCCGCACCTAATGCGGAGCTTATCCTTATGTAATCGCTTGGAGCTTCGGTTATGAGAATGCGTTTCTTTTCAAGCGCGGCTTGCCCCACGAGACTCTCACCTAGCTTAAAAGAGCTTTTCATTCCGCTTCGTTCGCAGGCGTAGCTTGCTAACAGCTGAAGCTCCGGTTCTCGCCCTGACTTGTTCATGATGTAGAAGACTCCTTGTTGAGCCGGAACCACGGGAGCGAGTTCCGATAACGTGAGTTTGGCGACCGTGAGCAAGTCCCGCTGGCCTTGCAGCATTCGAGTAAATTTGGCGAGATTCGTTTTAAGCCAATCCTGTTCCTTGTTCTGCAACGTCGTGTCTTTCAAATTGCGAATCATTTCATTGATGTTGTCCTTAACAGCCGCCACTTCGCCCTGCGCCCCGACCTGAATCGACCGCGTCAGATCGCCTTTCGTAACAGCCGTGGCGACGTCAGCGATTGCGCGAAGTTGAGTTGTTAGATTTGCTGCCAGTCGATTCACGTTGTCAGTCAAATCTCGCCACGTCCCGGCTGCACCTGGCACGCTGGCTTGGCCACCCAATTTGCCTTCTACGCCTACCTCACGTGCGACGGTGGTGACCTGATCGGCAAACGTCGCCAGCGTATCAATCATATCGTTGATCGTATCGGCCAGTTTTCCGATTTCTCCTTTTGCCTCAACCAGGAGTTTTTGGTTTAGGTCGCCCTTGGCCACCGCGGTCACAATTTTCGCGATGCCGCGCACCTGGTTCGTCAGGTTACGAGCCATGAAATTTACGCTGTCGGTAAGATCTTTCCACGTGCCAGCTACCCCCTTCACAGTGGCTTGGCCTCCCAATTCTCCCTCGGTGCCTACCTCGCGAGCGACGCGCGTCACCTCTGACGCGAATGAGTTGAGCTGGTCGACCATCGTGTTCACGGTGTTTTTGAGCTCAAGAATTTCGCCCTTCACATCAACTGTGACTTTCTTCGAAAGATCCCCGCGTGCCACGGCCGTTGTTACGTCAGCGATATTTCGCACCTGCGCCGTGAGATTACCTGCCATTGTATTCACGTTATTGGTCAGGTCTTTCCAGGTACCGGCCACCCCCTGCACATCCGCTTGTCCGCCTAGTCTCCCCTCACTGCCAACTTCACGCGCAACGCGACTTACTTCAGATGCAAATGAACGGAGTTGGTCCACCATCGTGTTGATGGTGTATTTCAGTTCCAGAATTTCGCCCCGGACATCGACGGTGATTTTCTTCGACAAATCCCCGCTGGCGACGGCGGTTGTCACTTCGGCAATGTTGCGAACCTGCGCTGTCAAATTGCCCGCCATCGAATTCACACTTTCAGTTAAGTCCTTCCAGGTTCCGGCCACGCCTCGCACGTCTGCCTGACCGCCCAGCTTCCCGTCCGTACCGACTTCCCTCGCGACGCGTGTTACTTCCGACGCGAACGAGCTCAGCTGATCAACCATGGTATTAGTGATGTTTTTCAATTCGAGGATTTCACCTTTTACGTTCACGGTGATTTTCTTCGATAAGTCGCCTTTCGCGACAGCAGTCGTGACGGCGGCAATGTTGCGCACCTGTTCAGTTAGATTGCGCGCCATGAAATTGACGGAATCGGTAAGATCTTTCCAAGTGCCCGAGACGCCTTCAACCCGGGCCTGGCCTCCCAAAATTCCTTCGGAGCCCACCTCCCGGGCTACACGTGTTACTTCCGAAGCAAACGACCGCAACTGGTCCACCATTACATTAATGGTGTCCTTGAGTTCGAGGAACTCGCCCTTCACGTCGACTGTAATTTTTTTCGTTAAATCGCCGGTGGCGACCGCGGTTGTTACGGTGGCGATATTGCGGACCTGGGCGGTGAGATTTCCAGCCATGAGATTAACGTTCTCGGTTAGATCCTTCCAGGTGCCTGCAACGCCTTTAACGGTTGCCTGGCCACCTAATTTGCCTTCTATGCCCACTTCACGAGCGACGCGGGTAACTTCGGAAGCGAAGGCGTTGAGTTGGCGCACCATCGTGTTCGCGATTTTTGCCGTGCGCAGAAATTCACCTTCGAGCTCCTGACCTTGAATTTCTGTAGCCATTGTTTCGGATAAATTTCCCTTGGCCACAGCGCCTATCACGCGTGCCATTTCGCTGGTCGGATGAACCAGATCCCCGATCAGGTCGTTGACCGATCCCACAGCTTCCGCCCACGAACCGGAGACATCTCCGAGCGAAGCTCTCTGTCTGATCCTGCCTTCCTTGCCAACGACATGTCGGATACGTTCCAATTCCTGCGCCAGATGCTGATTGATCAGGATGGTGTCATTAAATACGTCGGCAATCTTTCCACCGACCCCGGTCCAGTCGTCCGGTAATCGTGCGGAGAAATCTCCTCGTTTAAATGCCGTTAGCGCGGCAAGAAGCTTTTTGCCATCGAGTTGATCGCTTTGGTTGACTTGCGAACCATTCGCCGGTCGGGGTCTTGAAGTGGAGGTTTGTTTTTTCATAGGGAGTGAACAGACTCGGGATTGCGCCTTTTCGGAATTCCATGCGTGTGAGAGCTAATGTTCGAGCGCCTTAGAGAAATCGGATGGTCCATCACGCAAAGCCGTATGCTTGCGAAATTCGCTTAACATTACGCCGCAGGTTCGCTCGAATAATTGCGTAATTGATCAATAACTGACTGGAGAATTCGACAAGCGAAATTCCCGGTCGCCTGGAACAACATCCCTGAAAACGCCTATAAGTCCGCTCACGCCGCCAGGCTGCGCAACCGAAAACCGAAAAAGATGGCCAGAATCCCCAGCACAATCGCATACCAGGCGATAAGCCAGATCACAGCGGCGGCGCCTGCAATAGGATTCCAGAGAAGCAGTACGGCAAAAATAATCGAAGCCAAACCCATCAGGATAAGAAACCACTCGCCCTTGATTTCTCGACGGACTTTTATTGCAAAAGCAATCTCTGTCGCGCCGATCATAAGTGCCCAGGCTGCGATATACACCACCAATGCCAGCGCGGTCACTTGCGGTGCATGAAACGTGAGAAGCCCAATGATGATTCCCACAATTCCAATGACGATCTGCCATCCCCAGTCCGGATCCGAGCCACGGTGCCCGATGGCACCAATAACCCTGAATATGCCGTCGATAAGCACCCATGCTCCAAAAAACAGCACCAACGTTGCGATCGTCAGGCCTGGATAGACAAATGCAATAATACCAAAAACAATTGCAGCGATACCCCTTATTACTGGGACCCACCAATGACGTTTTAAGGTTTCAATCATCATCGCTCCGTTTTACGGAGCGCCCTGATCGAAGGCAAGCATCATTTAGAACGTCGTTTCACCTAAGACGCTTCGCCTGCGATGTTTGTGTTCGTATTGAACTACAATCCGCACTTCGCGCCGGCTTCTGCAATGCTGGAGCGCGACCGAATCAGCGATGCCAGATACCTGTCTACGACTGGCGCGTTGGTGATTCGGGCGAGATTAGCAGGCGTCTGAAGACGTGAAAAAATGGCGTAGGCAATCTTGCTTCGCGGCACACTTTTTTCACCGTAACCGGAGGGAACGTTGCTTGACCAGTAGCGGACATACTGGCCGTCGGGACGATTTTCCATCCCGAGGAAAATTGTGGAATGCCCATGTTCGCTTCGGCCCACCTGACGAGACCAGAAAATCTTCATGAAATCACCCGGCTTCGCTTTCCGGAAGTCATCAAAATTTTGTCCAAGTTGTAGCTCGTGAAAAAGACGGGCGGTTCCGGGGCCGTTTGCATTCCACCTGCCCCAGATACCTTCACCATCGCGTTGATCCCGGATGATCAATCGTTCCAACGTGGAATAATCGAGATTGAGCTGACCCCGCGCGCGCAAGGCCTCAATCGTTCTGATGAATACGAGGTAGGTTGCGCCCGAACAAAAACTTGGCGACGCCTGTGATGGCAATATGAAAAACTTGCCGGACTCAAAGTGCGCCGAGGATTGGAGACGGATCTTAGCAACATGCGACACGGAGTAGCGACCACCTTGCGGCATGTGGCGTATCTGCTCGAGAATTAAGCTGTTGTAATCGCCCGCCAGTGACGCGGATGCCGTAACGCCAAAGATTACAGGAAAAACCCAGGTCGCCAGTCCCTTCACGGCGGAACAAGTAATCATCAAAAATGCATCTGGCAATCACAACTGGGGATGACTGGCTTCGCTGACCGACATATGCTAGACGGGAGATATGCTCCGTTTTACAAAGATGGATGGTGCGGGAAACGACTTCATCCTCGTCGACAACAGAGCCGGGGAGCTCGATCTGAATCGCACTGAAATTGCGTGGCTTTGTGATCGGCACCGGGGTGTGGGAGCAGACGGAGTGTTGTTATTGGAAAATCCGACGGACCACGCCGATTTCCGAATGCGTTACTTCAACGCAGACGGCGGAGAAGCGGAAATGTGCGGGAATGGCGCACGCTGCTTTGCGCGTTTTGCCAACAAGGTGGCGGGCGCTCACGGTAAAATCTCGTTTGAAACTCCAGCCGGCATTATTTCGGCCGAACTAGTCGGCGATCTGGTTACTCTGCAGATGACCGAACCGACAGATCTCCGATTGAGTGTTCCTCTTCAGACGGGCGCGGAAAAAAAGATTGTTCATTTCATCAACAGCGGTGTGCCACATGTGGTTGTACCGGTCACAGAACTCGACGACGTCGATGTGCGGCGAGAGGGCTCGGCGCTTCGCCATCACGAAATGTTTTCGCCCAAAGGCGCAAACGTGAATTTTATTCAGAAACGAGGAACCGATAGCATCGCTATCCGCACGTATGAACGCGGAGTAGAGGATGAGACTCTCGCGTGCGGCACAGGCGTCGTCGCCAGTGCCATTATTTTTGCCGCCACTGAAAATGCGAACGGTCCGATTAATGTTAGCGTACGCGGCGGAGACAAATTGCGAGTCGGATTTGAGAAGATCGATAACCAGTTTCGGAATGTCACCCTGACCGGCCCTGCCGAGTTCGTATTTGAAGGAACGATCGAACTTTGATCTATAGCCGCTTGGACATTCTCAGCAAAGTGGAAATGCTCGAGATGACAATTGCCTGAGGCCCTTCTAAGGTCGCAACATGTTCCGCGGCACCTTTACCGCTTTAGTCACGCCATTTCGCGATGGACGGATTGATTTTGCCGCGTTCGAGCAACTGATCGAAAACCAAATTGCCGCGGAAATTACTGGAATAGTAGCGGTCGGCACAACCGGGGAATCGCCGACGCTGTCACACCAAGAACGCCAGGAGCTTGTTCGAGTATCGATCGCGACTGCCAGGAAACGATGTCTGGTTCTCGCCGGGACAGGTTCGAATGCGACACAGCACACAGTTGCGGACACCAAGATGGCCGAGGAACTCGGCGCCGACGGAGCGCTTCTCGTTGCGCCTTATTACAACAAGCCAAGCCAGGAAGGCTTGTTCCGACATTTCAAAACGATCGCCAGAGCGACATCCTTACCCATTCTGCTTTATAATATTCCCGGGCGATGCGGTGTGGACATCGCCCCGGACACTGTGACGCGCCTGGCCAGCGAGTGTAGTAGCGTTGTTTCAATCAAGGAAGCCAGCGGGAGTGTCGATCGCGTCAGTGAATTGCGCGCGCGTTTACCTAAAGCCTTTACGATTTTGAGTGGTGACGACTCTCTAACGTTGCCATTCATGTCGGTCGGCGCAGTGGGAGTGGTCAGTGTGGCCTCGAATTTGTTCCCCTCCGAAGTTTGTGCGCTGGTCAAGGCTTACGAATGCGGCGATGTAAAGCTAGCGTTCAATCTGCACCGCAAAATGTTCCCGCTTTTTAAGGATCTGTTCATTGAACCCAATCCTGTGCCGGTTAAAACAGCGCTTGCCTGGCGTGGCCAGATGTCGAATGAAGTACGTTTGCCCCTGTGCGAAATGAGCGACGCAAACCAGGCGCGGCTCCTTAAAACCCTCGATGCTTTTGAGCGGGAGAAATGACTTTCAAAATTGCGCCTCGTTTGAAACCCGAAAACGCTGCATAGGCTTTTTGCATGAAGGATTCCCGAGTTCGCGTGTTGCTTATCGGCGCAGCTGGCCGCATGGGGAAGACAATTAGTAGTCTGGCGAGTAACGATCCGGGCATCGACATCAGTGCGCAATGCGATCTCGGCGATTCGATCGAATTGCAAATGAAAAATTGCGATGTGGCAATCGATTTCAGCCAACCTGACGCTACCGCTGAAGTGTGCCGCGCTGCCCTGGAACATGCCAGGTCCGTGGTCATTGGCACAACTGGTCACTCTGGAGACCAGCGGAAAATCATCGAACAGACTGCGCATTCAGTGCCGATTGTGTTGGCATCCAATTTCAGCATTGGAGTTAACGTGCTTTTTTGGCTGGCGCGCAAGGCTGCCGAACAACTCGGCAGCGATTTCGAAGCGGAAATTATCGAGACGCACCACAAAATGAAAAAAGATACTCCCAGCGGCACGGCCAAAACGCTTGCTGAGGTTCTGAAACAGCAAAAAGCCCAGCGCGAAATCCCAATCCGATCGATTCGCGAAGGCGACGTGGTCGGTGAACATACGGTGGTTTTTAATGGACCGAGCGAACGTCTGGAACTCACCCATCGCGCGGCGAGCCGCGAAATCTTCGCGCTGGGCGCATTGAGAGCGGCCAAATGGGTCGTCGGAAAGCCGGCAAAGCTTTACTCGATGCAGGATGTGCTTGGAATATAAAGCACGACCCGATCGCTGAATCCGCGGTTGCATTCAAGAAAACATGAGAACCGCCGTCGGCCTCGGATCCAATCTTGGAAATCGGCTTGAGAATCTGCGAACAGCGCGGCGACGCATTCTCGAGATTCATGGAGTACATCCTCCCGTTTTCTCTTCCGGGATTTACGAGACCGAGCCGGTCAATTGCGAGGCTGGTGCGTCAAAGTTTTTGAATGCAGTGATCGAATTTGAGTTCGACGGCGATCCTATCAAGCTGCTTGAAGAAACAAGTCGAATCGAGGAGTCGTTGGGCAGAGACCGTCATCATGCGAAAAATGTCTCGCGAACCATAGACATTGACCTGCTGTACTTCGGCGAGTACCAGATCCACAACGAACGATTGCGTCTGCCGCATCCGCGAATGCACTTGAGGGAATTTGTTCTTCAGCCGCTCAGCGATATCCGGCCGGACCTGATTCTACCGAACCAAAGGCAAACGATTCGACGATTGCTCGCCCAATGTGATCCAGCGAAGGGCGTAGTTCCTTTAATGAAAGATTGGTGAAAGCCAGTCGCCGCAGTAGTTGACGGACAACGGCCGCCAGGCGCACTCCCAAACATCCACATCGATTGCGTGCGGCATGCCCTTGCGTTCCGGCGCAAGCGCATGATCTTGGGTAAAATTTGATGAAAGACTTTCGGCAAATGAAGGAACGCGGCGAAAAGATCACCGCGTTAACGGCTTACGATTATCCAACCGCTCGTTTGCTGGATGAGAGCGGCATCGACATCATTCTGGTCGGCGACTCGGTAGGCATGGTGGTCCTCGGTTGTGAGGATACGACGTGCGTAACGATGCAGGAAATGTTGCATCACACTCGCGCAGCTGCTCGCGGGATTAAGCAGGCGTTACTTGTCGCGGACATGCCGATCCACACCTACGACACACCGCAACAAGCTTTGGAAACCGCTCGGAAGTTTTTAGATGTTGGCGCGCAAGCGGTGAAACTAGAGGGTGGTGTGAGCCGCATCGCTCAAATCGAAGCGATTACGAATGCAGGTATCCCATTCATGGGGCACATCGGCATGTTGCCCCAAAATGTCCGCGAAGAAGGTGGCTACCGGATTAAGGGTCGTAATCAGTCCGAAGCAGAAGCGTTAATTGCGGACGCGCGAGCCGTGGAACAAGCCGGTGCGTTTTCGGTCGTGCTGGAGATTGTGGTCGCAGAAATTGCGAAGCAAATCACGGGCACAATAGGCGTTCCCACGATAGGTATTGGTTCCGGCAAGCATTGTGATGGCCAGATCCTGGTTACGCACGACCTGATTGGACTATTCCCTTGGTTTACGCCGAAATTTGTTTCGCCCGAGGCGCGCGTAGCCGATGAAATTAGACGAGCTGCGAGAGCATTCATCGACCAAACGCGAAACCGCTGAAGACGCCGCCAAAACGTTTGAAGAGTCACGAATTGTTGAGGCGCAGCAGCTTCGCGCGAGCTTTTCATGTCGGCACCTTGCAGCCGTGCCTGGTTATTTCAGATGTGGTATGTTGTCGGTCAGGTAAGCCATGAGAGTTTCTGATTTTGACGATTTTGATCAGTTTGAGACTGAGGGATTGCTCACGGGCAGTAAACAGCGTAGCTGGCTTTGGCTGGGGTTAGTCGTTTCGCTGGCGATACATTTCGGGCTTTGCGCCTACTTTTATCGGACGCGCTTTCAATCGCTGGAAACTGTGGTTGCTCAAAATGAGCAGACGCCAACTTTCAAGGTTAAAACCATCAACGCATCGGACCTCGGAAAGAGCAGTGCCGATCAAACCAACCCGGCGGCAAAACCGAATCCGGACAATACCGATGTGCAGTTGCCGGACGAAAAGAAATCTTTCGACCAGCTCTTGCAGGATGTTCAAGCCAGCGCCGCGCTTCCGGACGACATGCGCGATGTTTTGCCTGATCAACCGAAGGTAGAACAGCCGGAAGTAAATTCGGTGTTAACGGAAATCGAGCGATCGACGGCGCAAAGCCTGGCTGCGGATCCAAACGCTCCGAGCGAACAGTCGCTACTGAATAATAATTCGCAGTCAGGGCGCCCACAGCCTGCGCTGAGTGGCACGGAGTTGGCTACCAGCACGACCATTAAGCGGCCGAACACCTTTACCAGCAAGATGCCTGGTGACAGCGCTGGACCGAACAAAGGACGCACTCCGGGGTTCAGCGATTTGGACCAACTTCTTGCACAGAAAGGTCCACTTGGGTCCGGCACCAAGTTGCGGCTGCCGGACGACCAACTCTTCGAGTACGACAGTGACGTGCTGCAAACGAGCGCCATCACGCAACTGCAAAAACTGGGAACTCTTATTCAGCGGAATCCGAAGGCGACATTTTCAGTCGAAGGTTACACAGACTCATTCGGGTCTTATGAATACAATCTGGATCTGAGCCAGCGCCGCGCGGATAGCGTCAAGCGTTATTTAGTGGAAGCAATGCGTATCAATCCTGCGCAAGTCGAGACGCGTGGTTACGGTTCAACGAAGTTCCGGGCCTCGCCAAATGGATCGATTGAAGAACAAAGTCCGAACCGGCGCGTCGAGGTCGTGGTTCACACCAGCGAGGGGTGACGCGAAATCGGGGATCGCCGATTGCGGAGCTTGCCTTCGCTAAAGCTGTAGGGCGTCTGTACCAAACGAATACCTCCGGGATTTACAGAAGCGGCTGCAACGCCAACTAGGCCGTAGCTTACCAGTTTTTGATCCACTGAGTAGGATCGGCTCCGCTCGTTAGGCCAGCAGTACTCCAGAGATCGAAGGTTGGATTGTAACCCAGGCTGTTATTCCCTGTTGCTGCTTGAACTGTCGAGTAGCCGTAGCTGTTTCCAAAAGGATCGCGCGGATAGACTTTATTCGCGTTGTCCATACCGAGCATGTTTGGCTTGAACCGCATGTATGACTTTGAGTTTGGGTTTGGAACGCCATCGAAATCCGGATCCCCGGCGATCTCGCCGTAGAGGTACTGAGATGCTGTTTGGTAATTAGTCATATTGATCGTGCTTCTGGCATCGAGCGTGTCGGTCGTCGTTGCACTTCTTGGATAGATACCATTATCCGCCTTGTAACTTTCGCAGGCTGCAGCAATGGCGGCGATTTCTGTTTCGGCGCGAGAACGCGCAGCTTTCTTTTGTACGTAGCCAACTGTGCTTAGAACCAGTCCGGCTAGAATGACGATCACTGTCATTACAACGATCAACTCGATCAAAGTGAAGGCTCTCCTGACGGAAAATGACGGACGGCGTCCCCTCGTTGAAACGTTGAAACGTTGAATCGTTGAATGGTAAATCCCATGTAATACGTTCACACTCCCGCGAGTTACGGCGTTTTCTCTCATTCGTGCTTTGTCATTTCGCGCGAGCGGCGCGATCACGTCTGCTGTTGTAGTCCGCTGATAATGCTGATCAGCGGCGTGAAAAGGGCGAGCACGATGGTACCCACGATCAACGCGAGAAACACAATCATAATCGGCTCGAGCATCGACGTAAGCGCCGCAACCGCGTTATCGACCTCATCGTCGTATACATCCGCGATCTTGAGAAGCATATCAGGCAGCTTGCCGGTTTCTTCGCCGACATCGATCATGCTGATCACCATCGGTGGAAAAGCACGACTGGCTTCCAGCGGCTGAACGATCGATTCGCCTTCCTTTACGCTGTCGTGGACCTGTGCGATTGCCGCCGCAATGGCGGCGTTTCCCGCAGTTTCGCGTGTAATATTTAACGCCTGTAAAATTGGAACACCGCTGGTGACCAGCGTTCCGAGAGTGCGCGCAAATCTGGAGATTGCTGTCTTGCGATTCAAATTGCCAAACAGCGGCATGCGCAGTTTGAAATTGTCGATCACGAACCTCCCGGCTCGAGTGCGACCGACGAATTTGTAAACCGCCACAATGGCAATCACCGCCCCAACGACAATGAGGCCGTGGTCTTTTACGAAGGTACTTGCGCCAATCACAAGCGTGGTAATTGCCGGCAGCGGTTTATTGCCGAGCATGTCGTGAAAGATCGCTTCGAATTTAGGGACGATGAAGACGAGCAGGAAACCCATGATGCCGACGGCCATCGTCATCACAATGATCGGGTAAACCATCGCCGATACGACCTTGTTTTTGATTTTATTGGCCTTCTCTTGAAATTCCGAGAGCCTGTTGAGCACCAGCTCCAGAACACCGCCCACTTCGCCGGCTTTGACCATGTTCACGTACAAATCATTAAAGATCCGCGGATGCAGAGCCAACGCGTCTGAAAACGTGTTGCCTCCCTGAACCGAGTCAGCAAGTTTGTTGATGGTGTTTTTAAGTACCTTGTCGCGTTCCTGGTTTGCCAGAACCGTGAGACTTCGCAACAATGGCAATCCGGAGTCGATTAGGGTGGCCAGTTGGCGCGTGAAGATCATCAAGATTTTGGGCTTAACCTTATTGCGTTTGAAAAGAACAATGCTGGTTTTCCCGCGCGGCTTGGTGATCCGCGCCATCTTTGCCGCGCGGCGGCGATCGGCTTTGCTATCGGCGCGAGCGACTGCCTCCTCATAGACACTCGTAGGAAAGTACCCAGCCTGGCGCAGTCGTCCGATCGCGTCGTTGGTTGATGTCGCTTCCACCAACCCGGTGGCTTCCTGTCCCCGCGAGTCCAGAGCGACGTAATTGAAGCGCGGCATGGCGGGCGATGTTAACTAGCTGGGGATTCTCTGTCGAGACTCGGCAATCGGCCACGGCACCCTCGTGAATTGCGATCTTGAATGACCGGGCGACGCGAATCCTTGCATTGTTTTCTCATGTATATTTGAGCACCTCTTCAACGGTGGTGTCTCCGGCGAAAATGCTGCGTAGCCCGTCCTGGCGCAGTGTTATCATTCCGAGCTCCACGGCTTTTTGCTTCAAAGTAACCGTTGGTGCGCGTTCGTTGATTAGCTCGCGGATTGGATCAGTGACTCTCAGAAGCTCGTAAATTCCTTTTCGGCCTTTATAGCCTGTGTTGTTACAGGCATTGCATCCTTTGCCGTAAAAAAATTGTTTGTCGCCAATGTCTTCACGCGAAATTCCAAGGTCGCTTAAAAGGCTATTGTTTGGCTCGTAAGTGGTACGGCAATGGCGGCAGATGCTGCGCAACAAACGCTGGCCGAGAACAGCTTCCAGCGTTGACGAAATCAAAAAGGGCTCGACGCCCATGTCGATCAAACGCGTAACGGCCCCCGGTGCGTCGTTGGTATGGAGTGTGGTGAAAACGAGATGGCCCGTTAGAGACGCCTGTATGGCAATCTGCGCCGTTTCGAGATCCCGTGTCTCACCGACCATGATGCGGTCGGGGTCCTGGCGCAGGAAGGAGCGCAACGTACGAGCGAACGTGAGACCGATCGCTTCGTTTACCGGCACTTGCACGATGCCTTCCAGATCATATTCCACCGGTTCCTCTGCTGTGAGCAGCTTGGAGTCGATTGTATTGATTTTCCGCAAACAGGAATAAAGAGTCGTAGTTTTGCCAGAGCCTGTCGGGCCCGTGGCGATGAAGATGCCATTCGGGTGATCGATCATCTCGAGCAGAAAATTGTAGATGTAATCAGGCATTCCGAGTGCTTCGAGATCGAGGTTGACGATGCTGCGATCAAGGACACGCAACACGAGACTTTCCCCGAATTGAGTCGGCAAGGTTGATACGCGAAGATCAACATTGCGCCCGGCGATCTGTTTCTGAATGCGACCGTCCTGAGGCAACCGCCTCTCTGCGATGTTCATGTTCGCCATCACTTTCACCCGCGAGATGACGGGAAGCGCGAGATGACGAGGCGGCGGCGACATTTCATACAGCGCGCCATCGACCCGGTACCGAATTTTAAATTCATTTTCAAATGGCTCGAAATGAATGTCACTGGCCCGGTCCTGAATCGCCTGATAGAGGATCAGATCAACAAAGCGGATGATGGGGGTTGCGTTTGCTTCGGCTTCCACTGCCGCCTCGCCGGTGCCTTCCCGCAGTTGAAGTGCTTCGCCGGCCTCGCCGAGCTGCTTGAGGACATCCTCCATGCTCGTCGTATCGGTGCCGTAATGTTGCTTGATCAGTTCTTCGATTTGATCTGCTGGAGAAACGACTACCTGGATGTCCTTGCCCAGGGCGAAGCGAAGGTCTTCCGCTGCGTGAAGATCGAACGGGTCAACGAGTGCTACTCGTAACAGATCTCCGTTCATCTCAACTGGAAGAGCTCCGTGTAATCGAGCCAGGCCAGCGGGAACGAGACGCAAGATCTCCGGCCGAATGTCGCGTTCGCTCAGATCGATCAGGTCGGCTCCCAATCCGTTGGCGATTGTCTGATAAAAAACAGGTTCGTCGATGAAGCCGCCATCAATCATCGCCTGGGCGACTGTCTTCCCGTTAAGTTCGACCTCGTTCAGGACATCTTCCGCCTGAGAGGCCTGAAGCACACCGTGCTCGACAAAAAATTCGGCCAGTTGCTTTTCCTTCATTAACTCACGTCTCCTACCGTGATTGAAATCACTTCGTCGGCAGAGGTGAGGCCTGCAAGCACCTTGCGAACTCCGTCCTCGCGAAGTGTACGCATGCCCAGCTGGCGGGCTCGTTGGCGCAACGACAAAGTTGAGCTTCGTCGGTTGATCATGTGTCGCACATCGTCGTCGATCACGAAAATTTCGAAGATGCCCATCCGACCCTTGTAGCCGATTTGGCGGCACCGGTCGCATCCGACCGGCTTCATGACCTGAGCCTCGGACATTTGTCCAGGTTCAATTTGTAACGCGCGCAATTCGGTTTCAGTAAGCTCTGCAGGTTGCTTGCAGTTTGAACACAATCGGCGGACAAGCCGTTGCGCCATGATCGCACGCACAGAGGAAGCAACCAGGAACGGTTGAACGCCGAGATCGATTAACCGTGCCACCGCAGAGGGTGCGTCGTTCGTGTGCAGCGTACTAAAAACGAGGTGGCCGGTAAGACTTGCGTTGGTAGCGATGCTGGCGGTTTCCAGATCTCGAATTTCACCGATCATGATGATGTTCGGCGCCTGGCGCAGAATAGAACGCAGAGCTACGGGAAAGGTCATACCAATCTCGGTATTCACCTGGACCTGATTGATGCCGGTCATTTGATACTCGACCGGCTCTTCTACGGTGATGATCTTGCGATCCGGTTTGTTGATGAAGTTCAGGCAGGCGTACAGCGTCGTGGTTTTTCCCGATCCAGTGGGCCCCGTAACAAGTAAAATGCCGTCCGGCAGCTTAATAAGCCGTTCGAAGACATCCTGATCGTCGGAAAGAAATCCAAGCTCCGGCAAACCGAGCTTAAGACTGGATTTGTCCAGGAGACGCATCACCACGCTCTCCCCGTGATTGGTGGGAATCGTCGAGACACGCAGATCGATGGGCTTCTTCTTGATCTTGACCCGGATCCGACCGTCTTGTGGCAGGCGTTTCTCGGCGATGCTCATTGAGCCGGTCATGATTTTGAGGCGGCTGATGATTGCCGATTGCAAACGTTTTGGCGGAGCTTGCATCTCCTGCAAAACGCCATCAATCCGGAATCGGACCCGAAATTTTTTGTCCAACGGTTCGAGATGGATATCGCTGGCGCCGGCGCGGTGCGCCTCTATCAACAACATGGAAACCAATCGGATGATCGGCGCATCGGCTTCATCGATTGCACTCGCCTCCGAGCCATCGTCTATTTCCAACCCGAGATCGATATCTTCTCCGATTTTTTTCTGTAAAACGTCGGCTGCCTCATCGGCGGTTCCGTAGTATTTGATTAGCGCTTCGCGGATTTTCTGAGGGCTGGTGCATACAAGTTCCAGCTCGCGTTGGAGGAGAAAACTGAGGCTATCAATCGTGTCGATGTCCAGTGGATTGCCAACCGCGACCACCAAACCCGTCTCGCCGAACGCGACCGGAATCACCTTGAAGCGACGCGCATCATCGCCGCGGATTTGGTTGATGATTTGTGGCGGAATCACCATGGACGAAATGTCGATCCAATCCATGTGCGCTTGCGAAGCGAGGGTACGCGAGACATCTATGTCGGAGACAATTCCGTCATTGATCAAAACCTCCACGACGCCGGATTCGCCGTTCAAATGCGACCGCGCGCGGTCGATTTGCGGGCGCGTGATGAGTCCGCCCTCCTCGAGGGCTTTGAGTACGTACTCTTCGTTCTGTTGCACCGGAGGAAGGGATGCCTGGGCGCGCAGTTTAGCGCAAAACCGCTGAATATCCAGCAGTTCGAATCATATGCCGCCGGCGTTGCTTTGCGGCATAAGCATCATTCTACGGTTACGCTCTTGGCCAGATTCCGCGGTTTGTCGACATCGCGGCCGAGTTCGACTGCGAGGTGATAGGCGAGAAGCTGAAGAGGCACCACAGACAGGATCGGCATCACGTATTCGGGTGTTTGCGGCAGCACAATAATATCATCGGCAATTCCTTGTAGCTGCTTTGGACCTTTTCCGCTGGTGAGTGCAATCACCGGTCCTTTCCGCGCTTTTACCTGTTCGATGTTGTTCAGGTTCTTCGAAAAAACCGGATCGTCCGGCGCAATGAACACCGACGGTAGATCGGGGCGGATGAGCGCGATAATTCCATGCTTTAGCTCGGCACTTGGATGGCCTTCAGCGAACAGGTAGGTGATCTCTTTCATCTTGAGAGCGCCCTCCAAAGCCACTGGGAAATTGAATTGGCGGCCAAAAAAAAGCATCCCGTTCGCATGGACATATTTCTTCGCAATTTCCTTGATCTGATCGCTCAACCCCAAAACTGTCTCGATCTGGGCTGGCAATGCTTCGAGCGCTTCAATGACTCGGCTTCCATCGGTCGCCGAGAGATTTCGCATTCGTCCGAACAACAATCCGAGCAGCGTCAGGATCGCAAGTTGCGAAGTAAATGATTTTGTTGCCGCCACGCCAATCTCCGGCCCGGCGTGCATGTACACTCCTCCGTCGCTTTCGCGCGCAATCGTGCTTGCGACGTTGTTGCAAATGCCGAGCGTACGAAAGCCTTTTCGGCGGCTTTCGCGCAATGCACCGAGTGTATCCGCGGTCTCGCCGCTCTGGCTGATCGCGAAAACGAGTGTCTCGGGAGTCATCGGGGTGTTTCGATGGCGAAACTCGCTCGCGTATTCGACTTCGGTCGGGATGCTGGCAAGCCGTTCAATCAAATATTCGCCGACTCCTCCGGCATGAAGGGCTGTGCCGCATCCTGTAAGAACGATGCGCCCAACGTCGCGCAGTTCTGGAGCGGTCATGTTCAGGCCGCCCAGCTTTGCAGTCGCTTCGTCCGGGTTGAGACGCCCGCGCATCGCGTCACGGACAGTGTCCGGCTGCTCAAAAATTTCCTTGAGCATGTAATGGGGGTAATCACCTTTTCCGATGTCTTCGGCGGTAAACTCGACTTTGCTGACTGGATGCTCGGTGCTGTCCCCTGCCAGCGAGGTGATCTCGAATTTGTCCAGCCCCGCCGCGACCACATCAAAGTCGTTTAAATAAACCGCATCGCGGGTGTGCGCGACGATAGCGCTCACGTCACTTGCCAGGAAGTTTTCGCCGTTGCCTATTCCGAGCACGAGGGGACTTCCACGTCGAGCGCCGATCATGAAATCGGGAATATCCGCATGAACCAGAGTGATTCCGTAGGTGCCGATCACCTGACTGAGAGCTGCCCGCACAGCCCCAACTAGTCGCGATTTTTTTTCCGGCACATCGACGGTGCTGGCGCAGGATTCATCATAAAGTTTGCCGATCAGATGGGCGAGCACTTCGGTGTCGGTTTCAGAGCGAAAGTTCGTGTCGCCGCCGCGGATTAGTTCGTCCTTCAGAGTCTGGTAATTTTCAATCACACCATTGTGGACGAGCGCCAACTTGCCACTGGCGTCAAAGTGCGGATGTGCATTTTCGTCTGTGACTTTGCCATGCGTCGCCCACCGGGTGTGACTTACGCCAACCGATCCGGAAACCGGTTCCTTCCGCATCAGGCGGGCGAGCTCGGCAATGCGACCCGCACATTTACGCGTTTCCACGTGCCCATGGTCTACAACGGCGATACCGGCTGAATCGTAGCCCCGATATTCGAGGCGCCGCAGCCCATCCAATAAAATTGGGGCCGCTTCAGCGCGCCCAACGTAACCGACAATCCCACACATTTCGGCAGAGTGTAATGGCGGCTGTTGGCAGCCGCAACATTCCGCGCGTATGGACCGAATTTGGAACCACGAGTCGGCAGCCGTGGTTAATGATTCCAGAAATGTCTTGGCTTTACCCCCCGCTTTTAGAAAATGGGGCCAGCCCCCCTAAACCCCCGAAAAAGGTCCTCCTTCACGAATCAAAATGAAAAAGCAAGCTCATCCCAACGGTAAAACATACCTTCGGAGCGTATGTTACATTCTTATTTTGCTAGCCGCTGGCCTAACCCCATTCGCAGTCGCGCAGCAACACACAACTCAACAAGACAGCTGGCAAAGTGTGCACGGCCAGCGCGTGCCGGAAGTTTCGAGCGGTATCGGCGTTCGCTCCATCTTAATTAATCCGATACCGAAATTTCCAGAGGTGATCCTCTACGATCAGTTAGATAATGCGGGCCTGATCAGCTGGGTGGCGCAGGAGTTTCCCGATATGCCAGATTTTGACGCTTTTTTGGCTGACGACTTCTTCGTGCCTGGTGGCCAGAGCTGGCAGGTTACTGAAGTCTACGCACGGGGCACATATTTCAATGGAGCTGGCCCGGTCAGCAACTTCAACGTCTTCTTCTACCAGGATAGTGGCGGTCTGCCGGGGGCGCTGGTTTCCGCCAGAACTGCCCAGCCGTATGTGGAAAGCGCCGACCTGTTCGAGGTCAGCCTGACCGTACCGGTTACACTCGCGCCTGGCATCTATTGGGTTTCGGTGCAGGCCCACATGCCTTTCGATCCTAATGGGCAGTGGGGTTGGACCGAGCGCACAGTGCAGAGCAATTCTCCAGCAGCCTGGCAGAACCCAGCCGGTGGGTTTGGTGTTTGTCCCACTTGGGATGTCAGGACAACTTGCCTTGGTGCGGGCGGTCCTGATCAGCTATTCCGCCTCATAGGCATGGTTGGTCCACCACCTACGCCGACAGCGACGCCGAGATCTCGTCCGACACCAAGGCCTCATTCCACGCCGTTGCCACGCCCGTAGGAGAAACGTTGCATTGATGGCGTCGGAGAGCGCGCGATGAAAATCGCCGCAGGTCGGAAAGCTGTCTGATTACTAGAGTAAAAAAGTTGCCGCAAAACAAGCCTTGCTGGTTTATTGATTGGTCGGCATGCAAGGCCAGCCAGAAACCGATTCGCTTCCAAAAAATCCGCGGGCGTTCGGAGCACTGCCCGCAGACGCGACGCAGCGGACGCTTGCCATCGTCATGGGTGGTGGAGCAGGCACACGGCTGTTCCCGTTAACGAAGGATCGCGCCAAACCGGCGGTGCCGCTCGGAGGCAAATATCGGATCGTCGATATCTCGATCAGCAACTGCCTGAACTCCGGCCTTCGCTCGATCTATGTGCTGACTCAATTCAACACGATGTCGTTACACCGGCATATTCAGGCCAGTTACAAATTCGACAATTTCTCGCGCAGCTTTGTGGACATTCTCGCCGCGCAACAAACACCTTCCGGATCGCAGTGGTACCAGGGAACCGCTGACGCCGTGCGGCAAAACATGCGGTATTTCCTCGAGCGTCCCTACGAGTATTACCTGATTCTAAGTGGCGACCAGCTTTATCGAATGGACTTCCGTGAAATCCTTCAGCAACACATTGAAATCGGGGCGGACATCACATTGGCTACTAAACCGGTTGCGCGCCGATACGTTTCGGAGTTCGGAATCATGCAGAGTGGCGTTGATCGCCGGATTACCCGATTCGTGGAGAAACCGACCGATCAAACAATCCTCCAGGAACTAAAAATGAGCGCGGAGCTGTTGGAAACCATCGGTTCCAACAGGGATGAAGAATTGTTCCAGGCGTCGATGGGAATTTACCTCTTCAATCGGGACGTGCTGATTCAATCTTTACAGAATGATCTATTCGATTTCGGCAAACATGTCATCCCTTTATCAATCAAGGATCGACACGTTAGCGCATTTATCTTTGAGGGGTACTGGGAAGACATCGGAACAATCCGCGCATTCTACGAAGCGAACTTGGACCTCACGGATGTCGTACCCGAGTACAGCTTCTTTGAGCCCGAGTCTCCGATTTACACGCACCCGCGCTTTTTGCCTGGCAGTAAGATTAACGGGGCGACACTTAGGCAGGCCATTATTTCGGACGGATGCATCATCTCAGATGCACACCTGGAACGATCCGTCGTTGGGATTCGCAGTGTGATCCAAAGCGGCGCAACCATCCGAAACAGCATTGTGATGGGCGCGGATTATTTTGAACTCGGGGAAACAGATTCGTCAGTGCCGCCCATTGGTATTGGACGCAATTGCGTCATCGATCGGGCGATCATCGACAAGAATGCGCGCATTGGCGATGGCGTCGTGATTACGCCGGAGGGTAAGCCGTCAGATTTTGATTCGGACAATTACTTTATTCGCGACGGCATTGTGGTCATACCCAAGAACGCCGTTATCCCGGCCGGTTTCTGGATTTAAGCGGTTCGTATGTTCGTATAACCGCTTCCGCCGTGCGAAGCGCAGCCGGGCGAGTTTGAAATGTTAGCCCGTCCCGCAGGGATGCGGCTACGCCTATCGTCTGTCGGTCATCCCCGCAAACTGGCCCTGCGTTTCCCAAGATTCCTGCTTGTTCCACGGGATGAGTGAATCATGACGGTCGTTCGGATCGTTGACAAGGGCAGTTTCCTTCTGCGTCGCGCATGAGGTCATGCCTACTACGAACGCACACAGTAGAACGGGGACGACGATTTTTCGAAGGTTATGGACTTGTGCCAGCATAAATGACGTTGTCTCCAGGTTGCATTTGAGCGCCACGCGCCAAACTATTCGTGATGATATCGCCGATGGCGGTCGCCGGTTCAACTGAAGAAATGCGAATTTTTCCAATCAAAGCTCCATCTCGAAGGACGAGAAGCTCAGCGTTTGTTTCTACTCCGTGCCGGGCCCCGAGATTCAGGACCACGAAATTATACGCCTGATTGACGGCCAGGACGGTGCCTCGCAAACCAGTTCGGCGTGGAGCACTCTCACGCACGGCTTCTCGCCGCTTTCTTTCCTGTTTCGGTTGATCTATGCGGGCCTGCACGTCCTGGAGTTTTTCCGAAAGGAGAGCCTTTTCTTTTTCCGCGCTATCCAATTGATTTCGGAGATCAGCCAGTTGTGATTGCAAATCCGCGTCTGAGGTGATCGTGCCGGAGATGTCGGCGTTCGAAGCATTCAGGTTGTTTGCCGCCTCGGCTCCACGGATTTGAAGGGAAGCAATTTGTTTCTGGCTCTCGTCCAACTTTGTTTGCAGGTCGGCCTTTTCTTTTTGTGCTTGAGCAAGCTCTGCCTCGGCTTTTGCCGCTCTGTTTTGCGCCTCTGCGATTTTGCTTTGTGCCTCTGGTGATTCAGTGCCGGTCAAACTCGATTTGTCGTGTATGCGACGTTCGGCCGTATCGCGAGCCGCCTGTGTCGTGGCCAGCGTGACACGCAGCGTTTTGACCTTTTGTGTATTTAAAAAAGCGAAACAGGCCGCCAAAATAAGCAATAAAATGGCGAGGCCAGCCACGCTTTTCGGCGTGGAGGAGGATGCCGCCGATTCCGGATGCGTCATTAGAGAGTGTATGGAGTGGTGCCCTTTTTAAACGAATCGCGCGGAAACGCAATCGCGATTTCTGCGCGGGCCTGTGGCCCCGAAACAATCCAATTCAATCAGATTGCGTTTCTCGTTGTTTCAACCGATAAGAAATGTCCGTGGGACAACAGCATCGTGTTCAAGCCAAACGCAAGCGGCGAAGAGCGTATCTGGAACGTAAAAAGGCAGCGCGACGCACCAGCACTGCACAATCCGGGCAGGGCAAGCAGAGAGCGAAAAAAGAGTCGGCTACCGGAGAGTAAATGGGATCTGGACGGGCTGTCTGACGGCGATTTTTTGGCGATCTCCTGCTTGAAGTGCTGGTATGCTCAAACGCGTCCGCTATCTGATCGTCGATGGACACAGCATCATCTTTGCCTGGCCTGAACTACGCAAGCTCCACACGCGGCGGTCGTCGCTCGCACGCGAAGCGCTCCTGAAGCAGTTGCAGGATTATCAAGATTGGACCGGGGTACGGGTTGTAGTGGTTTTCGATGGCAAAGGAAGAAAGGTGGAGACAACCTCGGGCCCCGCTGAGGTGCAAGTTTTTTACTCGCGAACCGGACAGACGGCCGACGCGATCATTGAGCGGTTGGCCTGCAAATATGCCAAACATTTCGAGCTGATGGTGGCTACTTCCGATACCTTCGAAGCAGAGACCGTTGAAGCGTGCGGCGCAGAATGGATGTCCGCTACGGCTTTGCGCGGGCTGCTTTCAACTGTGCGGAGAAATTAGCCTCCTAACTTCTTTTCAAGCGCTTTTACTCGCGCGAAGAGTTTTCCGAGCCGGTGTATCCAGGCAATTTGTTGCTTTGCTTCCGCGAGTGGAACGGCAGGACTGCCAAACCAGACGCCTCCCCGGATGCTCTTCGAAATTCCACTCTGCGCGGCGATGATAGTGCCATCAGCAATTTCCACGTGGCCGACGATTCCCACCTGTCCGGCCATGGTAACCCGTTCTCCTATTCGTGTGCTGCCTGAAATACCACACTGCGCTACGATCACGGAATTCTTACCGATGATCACGTTGTGCGCGATTTGTACAAGATTGTCGATTTTGACTCCGTGCTGGATCCATGTTCGACCAAATCGGGCGCGGTCAACGGTAGTGTTCGCACCGATCTCAACGTCGTCGTCAATTTGTACAATCCCCAATTGCTGGATCTTTTGCTGCCGGCCATCGACTACTTCAAAGCCGAATCCATCTGCACCGATAACCGCGCCGCTGTGAATGATCACTCGGGAACCAATCCGGCTTCGCTCCCGAATAGTTACAAGCGGGTAAATTAAGCACCCGGATCCGATCGTGGTTTCGTGTCCAATGTAACTGCCGGCGCCGACAACCGTGTCATCCCCAATCTCGGAACCATTTTCAATGACAGCGTTAGGCTGAATCGACACACGTTCTCCCAGGCGAACATCCGAACCGATAACCGCGCTCGGGTGAATCTGCGCCTCAAACCTGATTGGTTTTGGCGCAAACCTGAGCACCAGTTGTTCGAATGCCTTGGTAGGATTCGAGACACGAATCTTCGCCGCGGGAACTGGTTCATCGAAATCGGTCGGCACGAAAACAGCTGAAGCGCGCGTTTTCCGCAAAAGATCGATGTATTTGCGGTTGCCGAAGAAACTAATTTCTCCCGCGGTCGCTTCGGCCAGGGAGGCGGCACCAGTAATCTTCAGCTTCGTATCTCCGTCCAGCTCGCCAGCGGACATGCTGGCTACTTCTTGAAGGGTAAAAGAGGTCACGAATCAGTTACATTGGTGATACGAGCTGCCGTACAGCGCACGCGCGGCTTTGGGATCATTCCTGCTTCCAGTTTGGAGGGCGTTTTTCGATAAACGCCTGTACGCCTTCCAGTGCGGATTCATCCATCATGTTGCACGCCATGGTGTCCGCAGCCGCTTCATAGGCTGATTTAATACCGAGTTCGATTTGTTGGTAAAACAATCTCTTTCCCATGGTCACAGCGGTGCGAGGTTTCGCAATTATCGCCGCAACCAATTTCTCAACTTCGGCGTCCAGTTGTTCCGGTTC
>DASREH010000039.1:0-3399 GCA_035652195.1 Candidatus Udaeobacter sp.
GCAAAATTCGCGCGCTATGCAATTCGTCCAGCACTTAGGAAGAGAGACTGAGAAATTTCGGGTGAATCCTTTCGCAAAGATCTTTCGCTTCACAACGTCGCTGCTGGTCGCCGTCGTTCTGCTGGCGTCTCCGATTTTCGCCGCGGTGGACCCGACCACAGTCTATGCGCGCGCATTTGCTCTTCTGGCGGCAGAACCCTACGTGAAACAAGGATTTCATCTGCGCGAGGATTACTGGGCCGGCGAGCTCGCTCCGGGTGAAAAGAAAGCGGTGCGGCAACAATTGTTTAAAGGAAACGACTATTGGTTCTGGCTGGGAACAGAAGTCGAGGGAGCAAATGTCTCCGTTCATATTTATGATTCGGGCGGAGAACTCGCGGAACAACCCGATAGTTGGACGAAAGGCCAGACTGCCGCGGCACACATCATTCCGAAAACAACAGGCAGTTACTTTATCATCGTCACGGTGGAAAAATCGCCGGCAGCCCGCACGCACTGGGCCTTGGCGTATGGTTTCCGATAGAATCTGACAACCCGCCGCTGACTGTATCGGGCGCCATAGCCCATACGAGAATTCTCTCGACTATATCGCCTTTTGCGTTAAGGAGTCCGAATGGCACAACGGAAAGAAACACCAACACCGCCGCCCGAACCTCCTCCTTCACGGACCGCCTAGCCGGTACCCAGTCGCGAGAAAACTCCAGAGCGTCTTGGAAAGCAGACCGTTGCGTCTGCTTTGTTGGCGCGCTGGCTTAGCGGTTGCTGCCGCTCCACTTTAATTTTTGCCTGACCACGCTGAAAAATGAGGCGTGCGGCAGCGAAGCCAGCGGCAGGGTCTTCTTTGCTTTGCGGATAGTCACGACTGATCCGCGCTCGATATGAATGGGCTTGCGGCCATCCAGTGTCAGGAAAACCGGGTAGTCAGGATCGCTCGCTTCAATCTCAATTGTCGATCCCTCTGCGACGATAATGGATCGATTTGTGAGAACATGCGGGCAGATTGGCGTAATCACGAAAACTCCCGACTCAGGATCAAGGATTGGACCGCCGGCCGATAATGAGTACGCCGTGGAACCCGTCGGCGTTGCAACAATCAAGCCGTCTGCATTGAACTCTGTGAGTGGTTCGCCGTTGACTCTGGTTCGCAGCAACACCAGTCGCGAAAGTTCTCCACGGCTTAATACTGCGTCATTTAAAGCGAGCATTTTAGCCGTCTGCTTTTCGCGCAGTCGCACCCGCGCCTCAAGCAAAGCCCGCTGACTAAAATTAATCCGGTCTCTGGCCAGGCATTCCACCGCTTCGCGATAATTTGCAGAACTGGCTGTGGTCAGAAACCCGAGAGAGCCGACGTTAATACCAAAGATCGGCTTAATGGCCTCACCGAGCTGCTCAACCACTCGCAGAATTGTGCCGTCGCCTCCGGCTACAACCAGGAGATCCACCGCGGCGCCAAGCTCGGGAATGGAATAGGCAGATTTTTTTCCGGCAATTCGAGCCGTTTCTTTTTCCAACAGAGGTGTAATGGAAAAGCTGCTGAACTCTTCAGCAATCGCGTTTACCAGGTCGCCCACTCCCGGTTTCCCGGTGTGCGCGACTATACCGATCGTTTTCGGATGCATGCGAAGAATTCCTGGTTTCCGTCGGCGCCTTTGATGGCAGACGGAAATATGTCCGTTACCACGCGGCCTGAATCTGCCACGAACGCGACGATCTTCTCCTGTGCTTTACAGTGCAGATCCGGCTCGCGAACAATGCCTCCCCTGCCCACGTCCGTGCGTTGCAGCTCGAACTGCGGTTTGATCAATGCAAGGATTACGGCGTCTGGAGTTATCAAGTTAAAGGCGTTGGGCAGGATTAAGGTCAGCGAGATAAAAGAAACATCAATCACGCAAAGATCGATCGGTTCCGGAACATGTGTGCGCGCCAAAGAACGTGCATTGATTTTTTCGAGGACAATCACGCGAGAATCGTTCCGCAGTTTCCAATCTAACTGCCCGTGACCAACGTCCACCGCGTAAATCTTCGCCGCGCCACGCTGTAGCAAACAATCCGTGAAACCACCCGTAGAGGCGCCGATGTCCAGCGCCGTTTTTCCGCGCACGTCGATTTTAAAGTGGTCGAGCGCGCTTTCCAGTTTCAGCGCGCCGCGTCCGACGTATTTGGCGGCAGGCTTGACTGAAACGGATGCCTGTTCCTCGAGAAGCTCGGATGGTTTCAAGGCGATCCGGGTGCCGATTTTGACTTCCCCGGCCATGATGGCACGGCGTGCCTGCTCGCGGCTTGGGAACAAACCCTTGCGAACCAAAAGCTGATCAAGCCGTAATTTCTTTGGCATCTTTCTCCGGTGCAACGACAAAGCGATTCCGCATCTTGGCAATTGCCAGTCGAAGAACTTTTAAACCCGGCACCTTTTTCATTCGCATGTTGATGAATGGAATCTAGACAGATCGTTTATTGGCGCTGATCAACTTGCCGGTGTTCCACTCATTCATAGGCGCGCTGTTCCTGGATGAGTTTTTCGACCGATTCAACGTCCCCGATTGACGCGCGGCGCCGCTGATATTTGCGCGCCAGGATTTCTTTCAAAGCCAGCAAGTCTTCCAGCAACGGGCGATCGTAGTAAGTCCAGTCCGCATCACCTGCCACTTTGGCTTGTAATCGCCACGCACCACCAAACTTCGTTGCGCGCACTTCCCGTTTTCTGCCATCTTCGATCCTGTCCGTCCATATATGTTGACTCGGCATCGCAGGAAAACCTTACATTAGCCGCCCGTGAAAGACGCAACTAAATTGGTGGCATACTTCGTCGCGACGATCGTTATTGGAGCGGTCTTTGCGCCAATTCTTTTCTGGTCTGCTCAGGCGCTTGCAGCGAACGGCATACTACCGTTTCTGGCGCGGTACGACTTTGAAACTTTCTTTCATCGGGCTCTTCTGGTTGCAGCTGTGCTGTTGCTTTGGCCGTTGCTGCGTCTCAGTCACGTCCGGTCCCTCGCGGATCTCGGACTGGCGCCAAATTCCCGCTGGGGGCGAGACGTAGCCGCCGGAATCATCATTTCGATAGTTCCCCTGCTCTTTTGTGGAGTTTTACTGGTCGCCTTGCGCCTGTATGCCATTCGGCACAACATCGCATGGCCGCGTTTCGGCAAAATGCTGTTGGCTTCGATGGCCGTTCCATTTATTGAAGAGGCTTTTTTTCGAGGAATTGTCCTGGGCGTCCTACTCCGGACGGGCCGCAAATATTTCGCGATTGTTGCAACTTCGCTGATCTTCGCAGTAGTCCATTTTTTGAAAGCGCCGGAGCGAACATCCGAGGTAGTAACATGGACGTCTGGTTTCAGTTCGATTGCTCATGCGTTCGATGGAATTGGAGAACCGGTGATGGTCGGCCTGGCGTTG